>JBHICX010000025.1:0-13775 GCA_046759805.1 Kiloniellales bacterium
CGCTCGGCGCGGCGGTGCGGGTGCGCATCCGCGCCCGCGACGTGTCGATTGCGCTCGAGCGGCCCAAGGACATCAGCGTGCTCAACGTGTTGCAGGGCCGGGTGGTGGAGATCGGTGCCCCGGACGGACCCCTGGTCGACCTGAGGCTCGACGTCGGCACACCGTTGTGGGCACGGATCAGCGCCCGCTCGCTTAACGGCCTCGGGCTCAAGGTCGGCGCGCAAGTCTATGCGCTGGTGAAGGCGATCGCCATCGACCGCCACAGCCTGGGGCTGCCGCCGGGGCGCCATCGGCGGCCCTGACCGCCCGCGAAATGTCTCGCCGGTGCCTGCCGGAGGCTCACCATGAGTTGGAAGGCGGGGGCCGCGTCAAACGCGACTGCTTCGCGTCAGGGGACAGGGCCGGGCCCGGCCGGATGGAGCCGGCGCTAGGACATTTTGCATTTGAGTGGAATCGCGCCAGCCCACGCCCCCACCCGGCCACCCATAGCGTACACTGCCGTGGGTGACCGGGTGGGGGCGTGGGCTGGTTCCGGTCAAACCGAGGATGCTCTAGGACGCCACCGTCTGGCGGAGCCGGGCTAGGTGCGGCATGGCGGCGCGGCGCGCGGCCCGCTCGACGCTGCGATACAGGGCCACCACCTGGCGGCCGCTGTCGGTCACCCGGGCGCCGCCGCCCTGCCGGCCGCCATGGCTGGTCTCGACCACGGCGCGGGCGAAGCACCGGTTCATGCTCGCCACCATCAGCCAGGCGCGCCGATACGACATCCCCATGGCGCGGGCCGCGGCCGCGATCGAGCCGGCCTCCTCGATGCGCTCGAGAAGCTGCGCCTTGCCCGGCCCGAACCCGCCGGCGGGCCCGAAATCGACGAGAACGGTGAGCACGGATCTGGTCATGGCGAACTGTCCTCCTCGGGCGCCGCGGCCGGGCTTGACCATTCGGCGCCGACGCCCCAGCATAGAGACTCCGGCGGAGTAGCTCAGCCGGTTATAGCGGCGGAACCATAATCCACGTGTCAAGGTCGGTGTGGCGGGGTAGCTCAGTTGGTTAGAGCAGTGGAATCATAATCCATGTGTCGGGGGTTCGAGTCCCTCCCCCGCTACCAAACCTGTCTGTAAAATCAAATGGCTCAAGCGCGGCGCCTGGGCTTGCATCGTTCAGGGGGCCGGCGGCGCGGCGACTTAGGACCAACGCCGATAGTCCATCGCCCTTAGCACCCGTCCTTCCGCCAGGGCGAAGGCGGCGTCGCGCGGCGTGCTGCCGGCCTTGCGGGCATCCTCCAGGCAGCGCCGGGTGTTGTCGCGGATCTTCTCCTCGATGGTGGCGAACGCCATGGCCTGGGTGCCGCCATGGTATTCCACCGAAGCACAGATGACGCCGCCGGCATTGGCGATGAAACCGGGGAGGCTCAAGATGCCGCGCCGGTTGAGCGCACCCTCCGCCCCGGCGGTGACCGCGATATTGGCGCCCTGGATCACCATGCGGGTCCTGAGCCGGTCCGCGTTGTCCTCTCGGATCACGTCCGGACGCGCGGCCGGTATCCAGATGTCACATTCCATATCGATGACCGCGTCCCGGTCGAGCTTGCGGCCGCCTGCGAGATCGGTGACGCTCTTGCCCGAATCCTTTCGCTCGATGAGGGGTTCGAGCTCGAGTCCCGCGGGATCGTGGAGCGCGCCCTTGGAATCCGCGACTCCGACCAGGAGCGCGCCCTTTTCCGCGAGATATCGGGCGGCATGCCTGCCGACCGAGCCGAATCCCTGGACCACGACGCGCGCCCCCTCGAGGTCGAGGTCACAGAATTCGGCGGCGACCTCGGCGGCGACGGCAAGGCCGAACCCGGTGGCGCCGATCTGGTCGAGCGGAATGCCGCCGATCTCCGGCGGCAGGCCGACGGCGCGGCCGATCTCGTCCTTGATCCAGGCCATGCAGCGCTCGTCGGTGCCCATGTCGGGGCCGGGGATGTAGTCGGTCACGTCCTTGATCGCCGCCGCGAAGGCGCGGATCAGCTGTTCCTTCTCGGCCGTCGGCATGCGCGGATCGGCGAAGATCACCGACTTGCCGCCGCCATGCGGCAGGGTGGCGGCCGCGTTCTTCAGTGTCATGGCGCGGGCCAGGCGGAAGCATTCCTCGACCCCGACGTCCGGCGCCATGCGCACGCCGCCGATCGACGGCCCGCAGGCGACATTGTCCACCACGACAATCGCCTTCAGGCGGGTCGAGGGCTCGTAAATTTCGACCACCTTGGCGGGACCCAGGTGATCGGTGAACTGGAACGGTTCGCTCAACGCGACGATCTTCGTTGGTTGCGCAACATCACGCCGCTTTGCTGAGGTCGGCAATGATCGCCGCCAGGAACCTGGAGGCCTCGCCACCCATGACCGCCCGGTGATCGAAGGTCAGCGACAGGGGCAGCACCCGGCGTACCGCCGGCCGGCCCTTGACCGGCACCACCCGGTCATGGATGCGTCCGGCACCCAGAATCGCCACCTGTGGGGGGACCACCACCAGGGCCGCATGCTGGCCGGCGAACATGCCGAAGTTGGACAACGTGAGGGTGGCGCCGCGCAGCTCCTCCATGGGCACGGTTCGGGCCCTTACATCGGCCTTCATGGCCTCCAGCCCCCGCCGTAGATCGGCGCTATCCCGGTTGCCAACATCGTGCAGGATCGGCACGAACAGGCCGTCCTCGGTGTCCATGGCGATGCCGAGATCGACCTTTCGGTGCAACTGTCGGCCCTGGTCCCGGCCGAAGTACCAGGCGTTCAAGGCGGGCTCCGCCTCGACCCCGGCGACGATGGCCCGAATCAAGCGCATGGTGACGTCGCTGCCGGCCGGCCAGTCGCCGATGTCTGCGATGTCGGTGACCGTGGCCGGCACCACCTCGGCGTGGGCGCGCTCCATGTTGCGGGCCATGGCGCGGCGCACGCCGCGCAGCGGCTCGAGCGGGCCGGCCTCGGCGATGACCGCCGCGGCCCGTTCCACGTCCGCCGCGGTGATTCGGCCCTGGGGGCCCGACGGGCTTATCACGCCGAGGTCCACACCCAGTCGCCGTGCCAGGGCGCGCACAGCGGGCGTGGCGATCACGCCCGGCCCCTCATCGCGCCCCGGCCTGTCCACCGCCGGCCCCGCCGGCGCCGTCTCCGGCACCTCTCCGACCACCGCCCCGGCCGACACCTCGGCCACCTCCTCGAATTCGACCAATGGCGCCCCGATCTTCACGATCTCCTTGGGCTCGGCGCACAGCCTGGCGATGCGGCCGGAGTGGGGCGAGGGGATCTCCACCACCGCCTTCTCGGTCTCGACACTGAGCAAGGGTTGATCGGCGACCACGTGATCGCCGACGCCGACCAGCCATGCCACGATCTCGGCCTCCTGAAGACCTTCGCCTAAGTCCGGAAGGGTGAACGTTGTCATGTGTACGCCAGCACTTCCTGCGCCGCTTGCAGTATGCGGGCCTCGGTCGGCATGTAGAACCCCTCGAGCCGTGGCAGGGGCATGACCGAGTCGTAGCCGGCCACCCGCTTGACCGGCGCCTGCAAATATACCAGGGCGCGATCGGCCAGTCGCGCCGCGATCTCGGCCCCGAGGCCGGCCGTGAGCGGCGCCTCGTGAACCACGACGCAGCGCCCGCTGCGCTCCACCGAGGCGACGATGGTTTCCATGTCCAAGGGCTTCAAGGTGGCGACGTCGATGACCTCGGCCTCGACGCCCCGCTCGGCCAGGCTGTCGGCCGCAGCCAGGGTCTCCTGGGTCATCGCCCCCCAGGTCACCAGGGTGAGGTCACGCCCGGGCCGTAGGGTGTAGCAAAAGTCGAGCGGCGCTTCCTTGCCGTCGTCTCGCACCTCTTCCTTTGGCGCCCGGTAGATCCGCTTGGGCTCCAGGAAGATGACCGGGTCGGGGTCCCTGATCGCGGCCAGAAGCAGGCCATAGGCGCGGGCCGGGGAGGAGGGGATGACGACGCGAATCCCGGGGATATGGGCGAACATGGCCTCGAAGCTCTCGGAATGATGCTCGGGCGCGTGGATGCCGCCGCCATAGGGCGCACGCAAGACGATGGGGCAGGTGAGCCGGCCCCGGGTGCGGTTGCGCAACCGCCCGGCGTGATTCGCCACCTGGTCGAGGGCGGGATACATGAAGCCCATGAACTGGAACTCGGTGACCGGCCGAAAGCCCTGGGCGCCGAGCCCGACCGCCAGCCCGGCAAACAGCGCCTCCGAGAGCGGCGTGTCGAAGACCCGCCGGTCGCCGAAGCGGGCCAACAGGCCGTCGGTGGCGCGGAACACGCCGCCGTTGACGCCGACGTCCTCGCCCAGCACCAGCACCGTCTCGTCCTCTTCCATGGCGCGGGCCAGCGCCAGGCAGACGGCCTCGACCAGGGCCAGCTCAGCCATCCGCGGACTCCTTGATCGACGCCGCTCGCGCCAGGAAACCGGCGCGCTGGTCGGCCAGATCCTTGGGCGGTTGGTGATAGAGATAGTCGAACATGGATTCCGCCGGCTGCGGCGGCGTCGCCAGATAGGCCGCGACCGCCTTGTCGAGCTTCTCGGCGCAGTTCGCGATCAGCCCTTCCTCGTCCTCCTTGGTCCATCCCGCCGCCGTGCTCAGGTATTGGCGCAGACGGGCGATCGGATCCTGCTTCCAGTGCGTGCTCACCTCTTGGTCGTCACGGTAGCGCCCGGCATCGTCCACCGTCGTGTGGTCGCCGAGGCGGTAGGTGAGGGCCTCGATCATGGTCGGGCCGTCACCGCGGCGCGCCTTATCGAGCGCCCGCTCGACGGCGTGGCGCACGGCGATGACGTCGTTACCGTCGACCTGCTCGCCGGCGAATCCGGCGGCGATGGCCTTTTGCGCCAGGGTCTGGGCGGCGGTCTGCCGGGCGCGGGGCACCGAGATCGCCCACGCATTGTTGTTGATCACGAAAACCACCGGCAGGTTCCACACGCCGGCCAGGTTCGTGGACTCGTAGACCTCGCCTTTCGAAGTGCCGCCATCGCCGAGGACGCAAACCGCCGCCCGTGCTTCGCCGCGCAGCTGGAATGCCAGGGCGACTCCGACGGCGTGCGGCGCATGGGCGCCGACCGGCACGCAGATCGGGAAGTCTTCCCGCGGGCCCGCGAAGTGGTTGCCGCGTTCGTCACCGCCCCAATAGAGCAGACTCTCGGTCAAGGTGACGCCGCGCACGAGCAGCGCCCCCTGCTCGCGGAACGACGGCAGAAGCACGTCCTCGGGTCGCATCGCGGCACCGGCGCCGACCGCCACCGCCTCCTGGCCGAGCGAGGAGGCGTAAGTGCCAAGGCGCCCGGTTCGCTGCAGGGCAATGGCCTTGGCGTCGAAGGCGCGGGTCAGCACCATGGCCCGATAGAGCGCAATGAGCTCGGCCCGATCCTTGGCGAAGTCGGGCAGCTCCGCGACCGCCCGGCCGTCGGCATCGAGGTATCGGCTGTACTGGATGGCGAAAGAGCAGACCTCGGTCACGGCGACAAATCTCCGGTTCCCTCCCAACGCGCGTAACTTATCCCAGGCTTGCCGGTAATCGGGAGCATTGATTTGCCGTCGGGATCGCTCAGGCGGTTTTTGCCTCATTAAGCGCCAGTTCCTCCGCCATTCGCTCGCGCATGACATACTTCTGTACCTTCCCGGTGACCGTCATCGGGAACTCGTCGACGAACCTGATGTAGCGCGGAATCTTGAAATGCGCCAGCCGGCCCTCGCAGTACGCCCGCACCTCCCCGGCGCTCAGGGTCTCGCCGCCGTGTAGCTTTATCCAGGCGCAGACCTCCTCGCCGTACTTGGGGTCTGGCACCCCGAATACCTGCACCTCTTCGATCTTCGGATGGGTGTAGAGGAACTCCTCGATCTCGCGCGGGAAGATGTTCTCGCCCCCACGGATCAGCATGTCCTTAAGACGGCCCACGATCTTGCAGTAACCCTGATCGTCGATGGTGGCGATGTCGCCGGACCTGATCCAGCGGGCGGCATCGATCGCCTCGGCGGTCTTCTCCGGGTCCCCCCAATAGCCGGGCATGACCGAGTAGCCGCGAGTCATGAGCTCGCCCGGGGTTCCCCTGGGCACCACGCGGCCTTGGTCGTCGACGATCTTCACTTCGGTGTGCGGCAGCACCCGCCCCACGGTGGTCACACGGCGCTCCAGCGGATCGTCGACGGAGGTCTGGAAGCTGACCGGACCGGTCTCCGTCATGCCGTAGGCGATGGTGATCTGGCTCAAGTGCATGTCCCCGATGAGCCGCCTCATCAGCTCGATCGGGCAGGGGGCGCCGGCGATGATACCGGTGCGCAAGCTGGACAGGTCGAAGCCGCCGAAGTCCGGATGGTCCAGTTCGGCGATGAACATGGTGGGCACCCCGTGCAGGGCCGTGCACCGCTCCCTCTGCACGGTTTCCAGCACCAGACCTGGATCGAATCCTTCCGCGGGGAAGACCATGGCGGCACCCTGGGCTGCCGCGGCGAGCGTCCCCAGCACCATGCCGAAGCAGTGGTACATGGGAACCGGAATGCACAGGCGATCCTGCCGGCCGAGCCGCATGGTGCGGCCGACGAAATAGGCGTTGTTGACGATGTTGTGATGGGTGAGCGTGGCCGCCTTGGGCGCCCCGGTGGTGCCGCTGGTGAACTGGATGTTGATGGGATCGTCGAACTGGAGCTCCCAGGCCAGCGCCCGAAGCCGGTCCCGGTCGGCCTTCCCGGCCATGCGGGCGACGGCCGCGAAGTTGACCATGCCGGCGGTCTTGTCGTCGCCCAACCGGATCACGATTCTGAGCTCGGGAAGCCGGGCGGCCTTGATCTCGCCCGCTCGCGCGCCTTCGATCTCGGGCGCCAGCTCATGCAGCATGTCGATGTAGTTGCTGGTCTTGAAACGGGCGGCGGTAACCAGCGCCTTGCATCCGGTCTTGTTGAGGGCGTATTCGAGCTCGGGCAGCCGATAGGCGGGGTTCAGGTTGACCAGGATGATCCCGGCCTTGGCGGTGGCGAACTGGGTCAGGACCCATTCGGCGTTGTTGGGCGACCAGAGTCCGAGCCGGTCGCCCGGCCCAAGGCCGAGCGCAATGAGCCCGGCGGCCAGCGCATCGACCTGGCGCTTTAGCTCCCGATAGCTCCAGCGCAGGTCCTGATGACGAACCACGAGCGCCGGACTTTGCGGCCACGTCTCGGACGCCCGGTCCATGAGCGCGCCCACCGTCAGGCCGATGAGCGGCGTGTCGCTGACCCCATGGACGTAGCTCATGGAGGGAGACGTCGTCATACGGGCCTCATCCCGTGGATCATCCGACCTTGTCCCTGCCAAGCCGCGCGGCTGGCCGACGGCCGCACCGGCCCGGGCCCCTATTGCTGCTCCCTCCGGGCGGGGAAGACCTTGATGTCGATCAATGCGCGGCCCAAGGGACCCAGAATCGAGTGGTGGGCGCGGCTGGGATTGAACCAGCGACCCCTTGCATGTCAAGCAAGTGCTCTCCCGCTGAGCTACGCGCCCCGGGCAACCGTGGCCACCCCGGCCGACGATCGGCCGCCGCCTGCGGCCTTTAACACCTTCACGGCCCCGCCATCAAGGGTTGACTGCGCCGGCCGGACCTTCTCGGTCTCGTAGCAGGCCAGGATCGGGGGTCGCGGACGCAGGCGCACGCCGGCGGCAAACGCCACCTGTTAGTTGGGGGCTGCAATTCCATGCGGTTGTTCCGCTATGATGGCGGCCGGGCAATGGCGTCATGGCGGGGAGGGTCGCGGCCGTGTCGATCCAACAACCCTATCTCCTGTTCCTCGGTGACGCCGCCGATCAGCTGGCGGCGAAGACCGCGGCCGGGGTCGCCCACTGGCGGCCCGAGTGGTGCGCCGGCCAGCTTCGCCTCGACGACTGCCACGCCGATCTGGGGTTGCCGGATCTTACGCTCGAAGCGGCCGCGGACAGGGGGGTGCGGACCATCATCGTCGGGGTCGCCAACCGGGGCGGGGTGATCTCGGAAGCGTGGATCGACACCCTGGAGCGAGGCATTGCCCTCGGCATGAACGTGGCCAGCGGGCTGCACAATCGGCTGATCGACGTGCCCCGCCTGGCCGAGGCCGCGGCGACGCACAATCGCAGCCTGAGCGATGTCCGGCAACCGCCGCCGGGCCTGCCGGTCGGCACCGGGGTCCGGCGCCCGGGCAAGCGGCTGCTCACGGTCGGCACCGACGTGTCGTGCGGGAAGATGTTTGCCGCCCTGGCGCTGGAACGCGAGATGCGCGGCCGCGGGCTCAAGGCCGACTTCCGGGCCACCGGGCAGACCGGCATCCTGATCGCCGGCGAGGGCATCGCGGTCGACGCCGTGGTGGCCGACTTCATCTCCGGCGCCGCCGAGGTCCTGTCTCCGGCCAACGAGGCCGACCATTGGGACCTGATCGAAGGCCAGGGCTCGCTGTACCATCTGTCCTACGCCGGCGTCAGCCTGGGCCTGTTGCACGGCAGCCAGCCGGACGCGCTAGTCATGTGCCACGAGCCGACGCGCCCGCATTTGCGCGGACTCCCGGGGCGGACGCTGCCGGACCTCAAGGAATGCATCGCCACCAACGTGGCGCTCGCCCGCATGACCAACCCGGCCTGCGTTTGCGTGGGCGTCGCCGTCAACACCCAACACATGGATCGCGCCGCGGCCGACGGCCTGACCAAGCAGATCGAGGATGAGCTCGACGTGCCTTGCGTCGATGCGCTGCTCGACGGTGTCGGGCGGATCGTCGATCGGTTGCCGAAGGGTGGGCTAACGGCGGTATGAGGCGGCTTTCGATCAGCCGCGAATCCTGGCCGATCCGCGGCCGCTTCACCATCTCCCGCGGCGCCAAGACCGGCGCCGAGGTAGTGGTGGTGACCATCACCCAAGGCCGGGCGACCGGCCGCGGCGAATGCGTGCCCTATGGGCGCTACGGCGAGTCGGTGGACCAGGTCGCCGACGCCATCGAGGCCGTGGCACCGGATATCGAAGCGGGCATGGACCGCGAGGCGCTGGCCTTGGCCATGGCCTCCGGGGCGGCGCGCAACGCCATCGACTGCGCGTTGTGGGATCTCGAGGCGAAGCTCGACGGCGTGCCCGCTTGGCGGCTCGCCGGGTTGGCCCGGCCGCAGCCGTTGGTCACCGCCTACACCATCGGCCTCGCCGGCCCGCGCGAGATGGCGGCGGCGGCCCGCGACAACAGGGCCCGGCCCATTCTCAAGCTCAAGCTCGGCGGTCCCGGCGACCCGGCACGTGTGGCGGCTGTGCGCGAAGCCGTACCGCGGGCGCGACTGATCGTCGATTCCAACGAGGCCTGGCGAGCCGACGACCTGGCCGAGTACCTGTCCGCCATGGCGGCACGCGGCGTCGAGATGGTCGAGCAGCCGCTGCCGGCAGACGCCGACGCGGCGCTTGCCGAGATCGAGCGGCCGGTGCCGGTGTGCGCCGACGAATCCTGCCACGATACCGCCTCGCTCGCGCGCCTGGAGGGCCGGTACGACGCGGTCAACGTGAAGCTGGACAAGGCCGGGGGGCTGACCGAGGCGTTGCGGCTCGCCGCCGCGGCGCGCGAGCGAGGCTACGCCGTCATGGTGGGCTCTATGGTCGCCACCTCGCTGGCCATGGCGCCGGCGATGCTGCTGGCCCAAGGGGCTAGGTGGGTCGACCTGGACGGGCCGCTGTTGCTGGCCCGCGATCGAGCGCACGGACTCGCCTACACCGACCACCTGGTGCATCCGCCGACGCCGCGGCTGTGGGGCTGAGCCGCGCCGGCGCCGCCCGTTTGCCGGTTGCCTGCATGGCGCCGGGCCGGTTAGCCTTGCCGGGATGACCGGCAACGGAGCCGCCTGCACCATGGCCGTGGATGTCGAAGAGCTACGCCGCTGGGTCGGCCGCCGGCAGGTGGTAGACGACGTGATCGCGGCCGAGCCAATCGCTCGGCTCAAGGCCACCCTCGACGGCGCGGGGCCGCCGCCGAAACCCGGCGACGCGCTGCCGCCGCTCTGGCACTGGCTCTACTTCCTCGACGCCGCCCCGGCCGACGAGCTGGGCGCCGACGGCCATCGCCGGCACGGCGCGTTCCTGCCGCCGCTGCCCCTGCCGCGGCGCATGTGGGCGGGGAGCCGGCTTTCCTTCCCACGGCCGCTCCGGGTCGGCGAACGGGCCCGGCGCCAGTCCAGGCTGCAGAACATCGCGGTAAAGCAAGGCCGCAGCGGCGAGCTGGTGTTCGTCACAGTCCACCACACCATCACCGGCCCCGACGGTCCCGCGATCGAGGAGGACCAGGAGCTGGTGTTCCGCGACGCCCCGAAACCCGACGAGGCACCGGCTAGGCCGACGCAGGCCCCGGAGGGCCCCTGGCGGCGCCAGATCGAGCCAGACCCGGTGATGCTGTTCCGCTACTCGGCCCTCACCTTCAACGGCCACCGTATCCATTACGACCGCACTTACGCGACCGAGGTCGCCGGTTATCCGGGCCTGGTGGTGCACGGGCCCTTGATCGCCACCCTGATGCTGGAGCTGGTGCGCCACGAGGCGCCGGGGGCCGTGATCAAGCGATTTGCGTTTCGCGCCCGGCGGCCGATCTTCGACACCGGGCCATTCACCGTCGGCGGCGCCCCTGGCGAAGACGGCGGCAAGTGCCACGTGTGGGCCATCGACAACGCTGGTTGGCTCGCCGCCGACGGCGAGGTCGAGCTGGCCGGGCGCGGTCGGTCGCGGGGGAGTTGACGACCGTGCCGCCGCCGGAGCCGCCATCCCGGGACCCGCCCGAGCTCGAAGCGGCGCTTGCCGGGGTGCGGGTGCTGGACCTGGCGACCTTCATCGCCGCGCCCTTTTGCGCCACCCTCATGGCCGAGTTCGGGGCCGAGGTGATCAAGATCGAGCACCCGGAGGGCGGCGACCCGTTCCGCCGCTTCGGCTCCATGACCGAGGCCGGCGACAGCCTGGCCTGGCTCTCGGAGGCGCGTAACAAGGAGTCGGTGACCCTCAACCTCAAGCACCCTGACGGCCAAGACCTGCTGCGCCGGCTGGTCGAGGGCGCCGATGTCCTGTGCGAGAACTTCCGCCCCGGAACGTTGGAGCGCTGGGGGCTCGGCTGGCAGGAGCTGAGCGCCATCAACCCGGGCCTGGTGATGCTGCGCATCACCGGCTACGGCCAGACCGGGCCCTATCGCGACCGGCCGGGCTTTGCGCGTACCGCGCATGCCTTCGGCGGGCTCACCTACCTTGCCGGCATGCCGGACGGGCCGCCGGTGACCCCGGGATCGACCTCGCTGGCCGACTACATCTCCGGCATCTATGGCGCGTTCGGCGTCATGATGGCGCTCAGGGTGCGGGAGCGCAGCGGCAGCGGCCAGGTGATCGACCTCGCCCTCTACGAGTCGGTGTTCCGGCTGCTCGACGAGTTGGCGCCGGCCTACGCCAAGTTCGGCACCGTGCGCCAGCCCGAGGGCGCCGGAACAGCCAACGCCTGCCCGCACGGGCAGTTCCGCTGTGCCGACGGCGGCTGGGTGGCGCTCGCCTGCACCTCCGACAAGATGTTCCAGCGGCTGGCGAGCGCGATGGGCCGGCCGGAGCTGGCGGCGCCCGAGACCTATGGCGAGGCGCGGCGGCGGCTGGACGGGCGCGAGGCCGTCGAGCGACTGGTCGGGGACTGGACCGGGTCGCTTACGCGGGCGGAAGTGCTCGAGCGCTGCCAGGCCGAAGAGGTGCCGTGCAGCGCGGTCAACTCTATCGCCGACATCTTCGCCGACCCGCAGTATCGCGACCGCGACAACCTGGTGACGCTCGAGGACCGGGTGGCCGGGGCGGTGACCGTACCGGGCGTGGTGCCTCGGCTGTCGGCGACACCCGGCCGGATCGCGCGCCTCGGGCCGCGGCTCGGTGAACACAACGCCGAGGTCTACCGGCGCCTCTTGGACCTCGACGATAAGGCCATCGCGCGGCTTAAGGCGGACGGCGTGATCTGAGGCTCGCCAACATTTGACCTGGTGGGCATGGCAAGAGCATGTTGCAATAGCAAGGACGATCGGGCATCCAAGGGGAGGAACCATGGGATGGGCGTATTCGACACCTGGTTGTGCCGCCGCCGGCTGTTGGCCGGCTTGGCGGCCGTGAGCGGCGTGATGGCGGTGCTGCCCGCCCTGGCGGCGGCGCCCACGCCGCGGCAGCCCATGGGCCCGTTCTATCCGTCGCGCAAGCCGCTCGAAAGCGACAACGACCTGACCCGAGTCGCGGGACAGAGCGGTCGCGCCAAGGGCCGGCTCTTGCACGTCACCGGCCGCGTGCTCGACCCGGACCACCGGCCGGTGTCCGGCGCCCGAATCGAGATCTGGCAGACCAACGCATTCGGTCGCTATCACCACCCGCAGGACGGGCGTGACGCGCCCCTGGACCCGAGCTTCCAGGGCTACGGCCGCGACCGCGCCGGGGACGACGGCGGCTATCGCTTCCGCACCGTGGAGCCAGCGGCCTACCCGGTGAGCGCCGGCTGGGTGCGCCCGCCGCACATCCACTTCAGGGTCAAGGCCCCCGGCTTCGAGACCCTGGTCACGCAGATGTACTTCGCCGGCGAACCGCTGAACGAGAAAGACCCATTGCTCGGTGCCATCGGCGATCCGGCCGAACGGGCGCGGCTGGTGGTGAGCCCGCAGCCGCCGCCTCCGGACCTGGAACCGGACTCCCGGGTGGCGGTGTTCGACATCTGGCTCAGGCGGCCGGCCTAACGACGCCAAACCCTTTCATCTCGGAATTCAGTCGTCACCGGACCCCTCCATCGCGTCGCGCTCCAGGGCCGCCTCGAGCCCGAGGAAGCCGGGGGCCGGGTGGATGACCAGATAGCTGGGGATCGCCGCCAGATAGGACCGGTACCGCCCCTTGTCCTCGAATCGCTGGCGGAAGGCCGAGGTGGCGAACCGCGCCGCGTACTGGGGGACGATGCCCCCGGCGACGTAGATGCCGCCGCGCGCCCCCAGGGTGAGCGCCAGGTTGCCGGCCGCGGTGCCGAGCATGGCGAAGAACAGGTCGAGGGCCTCCGCGCACAGGGGTGAGCCGCCGCCGAGCGCGCGGGCGCCTACCTTCGCCGGACTTAGGTCCTCGGCCGGCGCCCGCTCCAGGGTGGCCAGCGCCTGATACAGGTTCACCAGCCCGTCGCCCGACAGCACGCGCTCGGCGGAGGCGTGGCCGAAGCGCTGGCGCAGCACCGCGAGGACGGCGCTTTCCCGGTCGTCCGCCGCCGCCATGGTCACATGCCCGCCTTCCGTCGCCAGCGCCTGCATGCCGCCCGGGACGGGCACCAGGCCGGCGACGCCGAGGCCGGTGCCGGGTCCGATGACGCCGATCGGCTCTCCCTCGGCCGGCGTCCCGCCGCCGACCGGAAGCCGGTCGTCCGGCGTGAGCCGCGGCACGGCCAGGGCCAACGCCGCGAAGTCGTTGATCACCACCAGCCGGTCGAGGTCGAGCCGCTGCTTCAATTCGGCGATCGAAAACCGCCACGGGTGGTTGGTCAACGCCACCTCATCGCCGGTGACCGGCGCCGCGACGGCGATCGCCGCGCGCCGCGGCCGCTCGCCGGCCGCCGTGGCCTGGTCGAGATAATGCAAGACCGCGGCCGTGAGGTCCGGGAACGAGGCGCAGTCCAATGTGAGCGGGTCGGCAAGGGACCCATCGCCAAGGGCGAGCGCGAATCGGGCCTTGGTGCCACCGACATCGGCAAGCAGCAGCGGTGGTGCGGGCCGCGGCGCGGTCATCGGTTCCGCCATCAGCACGGAACTCCGATCAAGCAGAGCAACGACG
>JBHICX010000026.1:0-13481 GCA_046759805.1 Kiloniellales bacterium
ACGGAACCATGGCCGCCGCCTCGCGGATGATCTCGGCGCCAGCGTCCGGGCGGTGGGCGTGCTGGCTCAAGTGCCGCCGCCAGGCGCGCGATCCGGGCACGCCGTTGAACAGCCCGAGGATGTGGCGGGTGATCCCGTTGAGCGGTGCGCCTTCCGCCAGGCGCCGCTCGACATAGGGTATGAGCGCCTCGATCACGTCGTGGCGGCTCGGCACCGGCTGGCCGGTAGCGAACAGCCGGCGGTCCGCCTCGGCCAACATGTACGGGTCCTCGTAGGCGGCGCGGCCGATCATGACGCCGTCGACGTGCCGAAGATGCGCCTCGGCCGCGTCCAGGCCCTCGACGCCGCCGTTGACCACCACCTCCAACTCGGGGAACTCCCGCTTCAGCCGGTAGACCAGCAGGTAGCGAAGCGGTGGCACCTCCCGGTTCTGCTTCGGGCTCAACCCACCCAAGACCGCCTTGCGGGCGTGGATGGTGAAGCTGCGGCAGCCGGCCGCCGCCACCGTGGCGACGAAGGCGGCGAGGTGGTCGTAGGAGTCGCGGCCGTCGATGCCGATGCGCGACTTCACGGTCACCGGCACCGCCGCCGCGTCGAGCATGGCCTTGACCGCGTCGGCTACCAGCCCCGGCTCGGCCATGAGCGAGGCGCCGAAGCGGCCCTGGCGCACCCGGTCGCTGGGGCAGCCGACGTTCAGGTTGACCTCGTCGTAGCCGTAAGCCTCGGCGATGCGGGCACAAGATCCAAGATCCGCGGGCTCAGCCCCGCCGACCTGGAGCGCCAGCGGATGCTCGCACGGATCATGGGCCAATAGCCGCCGGCGGTCGCCGTGCAGGATCGCCCCGGTGGTGATCATCTCGGTGTAGAGCAGCACCCGCCGGCTGATCAGGCGCAGGAAGAACCGATCATGGCGGTCGGTACGGTCCATCATCGGCGCCACCGACAGGCGATGGTCCGGCATCTCCATCTTGGTCTGCGCCTCTCGAGTCATGGCGACTTCCCCGCCCGGCGGCTCAGTCGTAACCGTAGAGCCAGCGGGTGGTGCCGGGGTTGCGGTTCTTGACCGAGTGCAGCGCCTGGCGCGGAATGAACACCTCGTCGCCGGGCTCCACCTCGACCCGCTCATCGCCGACGGTCATCTCCAGCCGTCCCTCGACCACCGTCACGAGCTCGTTGGTGTCATGCACGAAGTCGTTCCATTCGCGACCCGGCGGGTCGACGAACAGGCCACAGGAGTAGCCGCGTTGGCGCCAGTCCCGAGCCACCGCCTCGCGGTCCACCGGGACCACGAACTTGTTCCTGACCACCAGCTTCGTCATCGCCGTCTCCACGCCTATTGCCGACGCCGGCCCGCCAACATATGCCGCAACCGGGCGGCCAAGGAAAGCCTTGATGCGCCGGCACAAAAAAGCCATCACCTCCGGCTATGCTCGCCGCAACGGGAGGGCCGGGATGAAGGCCATGGCGCTTCACACGAAAGCCGCCGGCCGGTTAAGCGCCGCGGATGTGCCGCGGCCCGAGCCGGGGCCGGGCCAGGTGCGGATCAAGGTGCATGCCTGCGGCGTGTGCCGCACCGACCTGCACGTGGTCGACGGCGACCTGCCCGACCCCAAGCTGCCGATCGTGCCCGGTCACGAGATCGTCGGAACGGTCGATGCCCTGGGCCGCGGCGTCGCGAGCTTCCGAGAGGGCGAGCGAGCCGGGGTGCCGTGGCTCGGCTATTCCTGCGGCGACTGCCGCTATTGCCGCGAGGGGCGCGAGAATTTGTGCGAGGCGGCCCGCTACACCGGCTATCAGATCGATGGCGGATTCGCCGAGTATACCCTCGTGGACGCCCGCTATGCCTTCCCGTTGCCGGCCCAATATGGCGACGCCGAAGCCGCCCCGCTCATGTGCGCCGGGCTCATCGGCCATCGCGCCTACCGGATGGCCGGCGACGGGCTGCGTGTCGGCATCTACGGCTTCGGGGCGGCCGCCCACATCATGGTGCAGGTAGCGCTGTGGGAGGGGCGGGAGATGTACGCCTTCACCCGGCCCGGCGACCGCGAGGCCCAGGACTTCGCCCGCGAGCTGGGCGCGGCATGGGCCGGGCCGTCGGACCAGGCGCCGCCCGAACCGCTGGACGCCGCCGTCATCTTCGCCCCCGTGGGCGCCTTGATCCCCGAGGCGCTCAGCCGTACCGTGCCCGGCGGCGTGGTGGTGTGCGCCGG
Source organism: Kiloniellales bacterium (assembly GCA_046759805.1). GTDB lineage: Bacteria > Pseudomonadota > Alphaproteobacteria > JBHICX01 > JBHICX01 > JBHICX01. The sequence goes on from JBHICX010000026.1 coordinate 2,211, forward strand.
CATCCACATGAGCGACGTCCCCGGCTTTCCCTATCGCATCCTGTGGCAGGAACGAACGCTGCGCTCGGTCGCCAACCTGACCCGCCGCGACGCTGAGGAGTTCCTGGCCATAGCACCCAGGGTGCCGGTGCGCACCCACGTCCAGACCTACCCGCTCGTGGAGGCGAACCGGGCGCTGGATGACCTGCGCCAGGGGCGCCTACGCGGCGCCGCCGTTCTCGTTCCCTAGAGGGTTGTCCGTTCAGGTGGCCGGGAGCGGGAGCGGGCTGGAAGGATTCCACGTGAGTGGATACTGCTCTAGCCAAGTTTGGTATAGGCTGGAGCCGGGGTCGCCGGTGTGACGAAAGGCATGGCGCGATGACAGAGACCGAGGACTGGGCATTTCCCGCGGCGGCACAGCCGAAACCGGACCAGGTCGGCTTCGATCTCGACCGGGTGCTGTCGTCGGTCCTGACCCTGCGCTCGGAGGTCCCCGAGGACGCGTTCACCGCGCCCATCCTGGGTACCGAGCGCGGCGGCAACGGCGTGGTGATCTCCGCCGAGGGGTTGGTGCTGACCATCGGCTACCTGATTGCCGAGGCGACGTCGGTGTGGCTGGTCTCCGACGCCGGGACGGCGATGCCGGCGCATGTCGTCGGCTATGACCAGGTGACCGGCTTCGGCCTGGTGCAGGCCCTCGGCCGGCTGGGCGTGCCGGCGTTGGAGCTGGGCCACTCCGCGGACTCGAAGGTCGGCGACCGGGTGATCGTCGCCGGGCAAGGCGGACGACGCCATGCCTTGAACGCCCGCGTGGTGTCCAAGCGCGAGTTCGCCGGCTACTGGGAGTACGTCCTCGACGAGGCGATCTTCACGGCGCCGCCGCACCCCAGCTGGGGTGGCGCGGCCCTCATTGGCCTCGACGGCAGGTTGCAGGGCATCGGCTCGCTCTTGGTCCAGGACGCGCGCGAGCCCGCGGTGCCGCGCGACGGCAACATGGTGGTGCCGATCGACCTGTTGCCGCCGATCCTCGATGACATGTTGAAGTACGGCAAGGTCAACAGGCCGCCGCGCCCGTGGCTGGGTATCTATGCGACCGAGGCCCAGAGCCACCTGGTGGTGGCGGGCCTGGCCGGCGGCGCCCCGGCCGATCAGGCCGGCATTCGGGTCGGCGACATCGTGCTCGAGGTCGCCGACCGACCGGTCGCCGGCTTGGCCGAGATGTTCCGCAGTATCTGGGCGCTCGGGCCCGCGGGCACGGAAGTCCCGCTGACCGTGTCCCGGGACGGCGACCCGGTGAAGATCCACGTGCGCTCGGCCGACCGCAACGAGTTCCTAAAGACCCCCTCCGTGCATTAGGCCGGAAAGGTGGGCCCTATTCGGCCATGGCCGCGAAGGGGCCGTCCGGCGCCAGGATTGCCCGCTTCTCAGCCTCGTCGAGGAACGATGCCTGGAACGAGTTGCGGGCGATCTGCCGCAACACCCGTCGGTCCAGCCCCAGCGCCTCGGCCACGGCGACGTAATTCTCGTTCACGTAGCCGCCGAAATAGGCAGGGTCGTCGGAGTTCACCGTGACCGTGAGGCCTTTGTCCATCATGCGCTTCAAAGGGTGCCGGCGCATGTCGGCGACCCCGCCGAGCCTGAGGTTGGACAGCGGGCAGACGGTCAGCGGTATCCCTTCGGCGGCCAGACGAGCCGTCAGGGCCTGGTCCTCGAGCGCGCGATTGCCGTGGTCGATGCGCGACACCTTGAGCAGGTCCAGCGCCTCGCGCACGTATTCGGGCGGGCCTTCTTCGCCGGCGTGGGCCACCGCCTTGAGGCCGGCGTCGCGGGCGCGGGCGAATACGCGCTGGAACTTGGCCGGCGGGTGGCCAAGCTCCGAGGAATCCAGGCCCACGGCGGCGATCCGCGCCTTGTGAGGGAGCGCCGTCTCCAGCGTCCGGAAGGCCGCCTCCTCCGACAGGTGCCTGAGGAAGCAGGGGATCAGCTTCGAGGTGATGCCAAGCTCGCGCCGCCCCGCCTCCAGGGCAGCCCAGAGGCCGTCGATGACGGTGTCGAAGGGCACGCCGCGCCCGGTATGGGCCTGGGGGTCGAAGAAGATCTCGGCATGGCGCACGTTCTGGGCACGGGCCTTCTCGAGATACTCCCATGTGAGATCGAAGAAGTCCTGCTCGGTCAGCAGCACAGCGGTCGCCTGGTAGTAGATATCGAGGAAACCCTGGAGGTTGGAAAACTTGTAGACGGCGCACACCTCCTCGGCCGAGCGAAACGGCAACGCCACACCGTTGCGTTCCGCCAGCTCGAACATCATCTCGGGCTCCAGCGTGCCCTCGATGTGCAGGTGCAACTCCGCCTTGGGAAGCTCCTGGATGAAGGAGGCGATGTCGTCCATGAGGTAGGAACCCCTCCAGTCCGGCTCCTGGCCGGCGGCCGCGCCGCGTCGCGCCGGCCACCGGCGCTCTCGTATATGATATAGGCCTTGCGATCCTCCTTTCAGGATGGCGGGAAGCGCAAGATTCGGGCCCGCAAATGGGGATGAGGCATGAACCATACCGAGACCGTCGCCGCGACGTCCGTGCGCAAGCTGTTCGACGAGACCGAGATCGCGCGAAGGGTGGCGGAGCTGGCACGCGAGGTCGCCGAGGCGATGCCTCCGGACCTTGTATTGGTCGGGATTCTCAAGGGCAGCTTCGTGTTCATGGGCGACCTCATTCGCGCCCTGGACCGGGAGGGGATCGCGCCCCGGGTCGAATTCATGCGGCTCGCCAGCTACGGCCACGGCCGCGAAAGCTCGCGGGCCGTGCGCCTGTTGGGCGAGGTTCCCGAGGAGATCAAGGGCCGCCAGGTGCTGCTGGTCGATGATATCCTCGACACCGGCCACACGCTCGCCCACGCCAAGGCGTTGCTCACCCGCTCGGGCGCCAAGCGCGTGCTCACCTTGGCCCTGGTGGACAAGCCGAGCCGGCGCGAGATCGACCTCGCCGCCGACCTGGTGGGATTCACGGTGGGGGACCTGTTCGTTGTCGGCTACGGAATTGACTACGCCGAGAAGTACCGCCACCTCCCCTACATAGGCACCATCGACTGACAACGGCGGCCGCTAGATTCATCGCGGAGAACGCAGAGAACGCAGAGAGCGGGCGCAGAGATGGGAGATGGGGGGATGGTTGGGGATTGGGGAATAAGATTCTTGCGCGCCATGGGCGCGCGAATCTTTCCATCCCCCTATCTCCAATTATTCCCTCATCCCCCTTTCTCTCTGCGTTTCTTCTCCGCGTCCTCCGCGTTGAGGGGCTCCGTCCCGCGGGGCACCTTGACTTGATGCGGTGGGGTAAGTAGATGAACCGGGAGGCCGCGGGCGCACCGATCGCTGCCGATGGTCGAGGCGAGGGGGTGTAGCTCAGCCCGGTTAGAGCGCCGGCCTGTCAAGCCGGAGGTCGCGGGTTCAAGTCCCGTCACTCCCGCCACTCGCGCCGGCGGCCCTGGTAACGCTCTGCGGCGCTGCAAAGACCCCGAGACCCCAAGATTTGCAGGGGTAAAATCCGGCAGATCGGGCTTTTCTTTTAGCCATTCCAAATCTATGGTCCGGTCGGCGCCGGAGGGTTGAGCGATGGACGAATTGCTGCGGGAATACCTGCCGATCTTGATCTTCCTGGCCATCGCCATCGGCCTGGCGCTGGCCATGATGGTCGCCGCCTACCTGATTGCCCGGCAGCGTCCGGACTCCGAGAAGCTGTCGGCTTACGAGTGCGGGTTCGACGCGTTCGACGACGCCCGTGGCCGGTTCGACGTGCGCTTCTACCTGGTCGCCATCCTGTTCATCATCTTCGACCTGGAGGTGGCATTCCTGTTTCCCTGGGCCATATCTTTAGGGGACACCGGCGTGTTCGGGTTCTGGTCGATGGTGATCTTCCTGGTGATCCTGACCGTAGGCTACATCTACGAGTGGAAGAAGGGAGCCTTGGAATGGGAGTGAGCCGGGCGCACCGAACCCCGCTTGCGGACGCGACCGGGCCGGCGCCGCCCGGGCCGCATTCGGACGCCGCTTTGCGGGCGGTGAGCGACGAGCTGGCGGACAAGGGCTTCGTGGTCGCCCAGATGGACAAGCTCATCAACTGGGCGCGCTGCGGCTCGCTGTGGCCGATGACCTTCGGGCTCGCATGCTGCGCGGTCGAGATGATGCACGCCTATATGAGCCGCTACGATTTGGACCGGTTTGGCACCATGCCCAGGGCCAGTCCGCGCCAGTCCGACGTGATGATCGTGGCCGGGACGCTGACCAACAAGATGGCGCCGGCCCTGCGCAAGGTCTACGATCAGATGGCCGAGCCGCGCTGGGTGATCTCCATGGGCTCCTGCGCCAACGGCGGCGGCTACTACCACTATTCCTACTCGGTGGTGCGCGGCTGCGACCGCGTGGTGCCGGTCGACATCTACGTGCCGGGCTGTCCGCCGACCGCCGAGGCGCTGGTCTATGGCATCCTGCAGCTTCAAAAGAAGATCAAGCGCACCACCACCATCGCGCGCTGAGCCGATACCCCACGGTTGATCCCGGACGGCGGTCGAGCGGCACATGAACGAGGCATTGAACGAGCTTGCCGAGCACGTCCAGAAGGCGCTGCCGGAGGACGTTCTGACGGCCGAGGTCAGCCTGGGCGAGCTCACGCTCAGCGTGCGTCGGGGCTCGATCGTCAAGGTGCTGACCTTCCTGCGCGACGACTCGAACTGCCTGTTCCGGCTGCTGGTCGATCTGTGCGGGGTGGATTATCCGGAACGCGAGGAGCGGTTCGAGGTGGTCTACAATCTCTTGAGCGTGGCGCAGAACCAGCGCATCCGGGTCAAGCTCAGCACCGACGAGGAGTCACCGGTGCCGAGTGTGACAGGCGTGTTCCGCACCGCCGGCTGGTTCGAGCGCGAGGCCTGGGACCTGTACGGCATCACCTTCTCGGACCACCCGGACTTGAGGCGCCTGCTCACCGACTATGGCTTCGAGGGCCACCCGATGCGCAAGGACTTCCCGCTCACCGGCTACGTGGAGGTGCGCTACGACGAGGAACAGAAGCGGGTGGTCTACGAACCGGTCAAGCTCCCCCAGGAGTTCCGCAGCTTCGATTTCTCGAGCCCCTGGGAGGGCATGCCGCGGATGTTGCCGGGCGACGAGAAGGCGGCCGAGGAGCCGGAGTGATGGCCGAGACCCAGATCAAGTCGCTGACCATGAACTTCGGGCCACAGCATCCGGCCGCCCACGGGGTCTTGAGGCTGGTGCTGGAGATGGACGGCGAGGTGGTGGAGCGCGCCGACCCGCATATCGGGCTTCTTCATCGGGGCACCGAGAAGCTCATCGAATACAAGACCTACCTTCAGGCGGTGCCCTATTTCGACCGCCTCGACTATGTCGCACCGATGTGCCAGGAGCACGCCTTCGCCCTTGCCGTGGAGAAGCTGCTCGGCGTCACCGCACCGCCGCGCGGGCAATACATCCGGGTCCTGTTCGCCGAGATCACGCGCATCCTCAACCACCTGCTCAACGTCACCACCTTCGCGCTCGACGTGGGCGCCATCACGCCGTCCTTGTGGGGCTTCGAGCAACGCGAGATGCTGATGGAGTTCTACGAGCGGGTCTCCGGCGCCCGCATGCACGCCGCCTACTTCCGGCCCGGCGGCGTGCACCAGGACCTGCCGGCCGGCCTCACCGACGACATCCTGGCGTATTGCGAGACCCGGCTCATTGGCGTGATCGACGACATCGAGGAGCTGTTGACCGAGAACCGCATCTTCAAGCAGCGCACCATCGATATCGGCGTGACCTCGGCGGCCGAGGCGCTCGACTGGGGCTTCACCGGGCCCATGCTGCGGGCGGCGGGGGTGGCCTGGGACCTGCGCAAGGCACAACCCTATGACGCCTATGGCGAGATGGATTTCGACATTCCGGTAGGCAAGAACGGCGACTGTTACGCGCGCTACCTGGTGCGGATCGAGGAGATGCGGCAGTCGGTGCGGATCATCCGCCAGGCCATCGAGGCCATGCCCTCGGGGCCGGTCAAGGTGGACGACCGAAAGATCACCCCGCCGTCGCGGGGCGAGATGAAACGCTCGATGGAGGCCTTGATCCACCATTTCAAGCTGTACACCGAGGGCTATCACGTGCCCGCCGGCGAGACCTATACCGCGGTCGAGGCGCCCAAGGGCGAGTTCGGCGTCTACCTGGTCTCGGACGGCGCTCACCGGCCCTATCGGTGCAAGATCCGGGCGCCGGGTTTCGCGCATTTGCAGGCCATGGACGCCCAGGCCAAGGGTCACATGCTGGCCGACACGGTGGCCCTCATCGGCTCCATGGATGTCGTGTTCGGCGAGATCGACCGATGAGCCGCGGCGATACCAAGGCGGCGAGCTTCGAGCTCACGGCCGAGAACCTGGCGCGGGCCGACACGGTCATCGCCAAGTACCCGCAAGGCCGGCAGCAAAGCGCCGTCTTGGCCGTGCTCGATCTGTGCCAGCGACAGAACGGCGGATGGCTCACTCAGGCGGCGATCGAATACGCAGCCCGGCTCCTCGACATGCCGGAGATCCGCGTGCACGAGGTCGCGACTTTCTACTCGATGTTGAAACTGAGGCCGGTGGGCCGGCACTTGGTCAACGTCTGCACCACGACCCCGTGCTGGCTCAGGGGCTCGGACGACATCGTCCGGGCCTGCGAGCAGACCCTGGGCATCGAGCTGGGGGAGACCACCGCCGACGGCAAGTTTACCCTGGGCGAGGTCGAATGCCTCGGCGCCTGCGTGAACGCGCCGGTCCTGCAGGTGGACGAAGCGTATTACGAGGACCTCGACGCCGGGACCGCGGCGGCCGTCCTGAAAGCCTTCAAGCGCGGGAAGCCACCGCCGCCGGGATCGCAGACCGGCCGGCAGGGCTCGTGCCCGATCGGTGGCGCGACCACGCTCAAGGACCTCCGGTTCTCCGAGGGCGGGTGATGCTGCGCGACAAGGACCGCATCTTCACCAACCTGTACGGCGTGCATGACTGGCGGCTCGAGGCCGCCAGGCGGCGCGGCGACTGGGACGGCACCCGGGCGCTCCTCGACAAGGGCCGCGACTGGATCGTGCAGGAGGTCAAGGAATCGGGCTTGCGCGGCCGCGGCGGTGCCGGCTTCCCGACCGCGCTCAAATGGTCGTTCATGCCCAAGCAAGTTGGGGCCCGGCCGCACTACTTGGTGGTCAACGCCGACGAGGGCGAGCCCGGCACCTGCAAGGACCGCGACATGATGCGGCACGACCCGCACAAGCTCATCGAAGGCTGCCTCATGTCCAGCTTCGCCATGGCTGCCAACGCCTGTTACATCTACATCCGCGGCGAGTTCGCCCGCGAGGCCGAGGTCCTGCAGGCGGCGATCGACGAAGCCTACGAGGCCGGGCTAATCGGCCACGACGCCTGCGGCTCGGGCTTCGACTTCGACGTCTACGTGCACCGCGGCGCCGGCGGCTATATCTGCGGCGAGGAGACGGCGCTCTTGGAAAGCCTGGAGGGCAAGAAGGGCCAGCCGCGCCTGAAACCGCCGTTCCCGGCGGCGTCGGGGCTCTATGGATGCCCGACCACGGTGAACAACGTCGAGACCATCGCTGTCATTCCGGCGATCCTGCGGCGCGGGGCGTCCTGGTTCACCTCCTTCGGTCGGCCGAACAACACCGGCACCAAGGTGTTCTGCCTCTCCGGCCATGTGAATCAGCCCGGCAACGTCGAGGAGGAGATGAGCATCCCGATGCGCGAGCTCATCGACAAGCACGCCGGCGGCGTGCGCGGCGGCTGGGACAACCTGTTGGCGGTGATCCCGGGCGGTTCCTCGGTGGCCTGTCTGCCGAAATCGATCTGCGATGAAGTCTTGATGGACTTCGACGCCTTGGCCGAGGTCAAGTCGGGCCTTGGCACCGCCGCGGTCATCGTGATGGACAAGTCCACCGACATCGTCGCCGCGGTGGCGCGGCTGGCCAAGTTCTATATGCACGAGAGCTGCGGGCAATGCACGCCGTGCCGCGAGGGCACCGGCTGGATGTGGCGGGTGCTCACGCGCATGATGGCCGGCGACGCCCAGGTGGACGAGATCGACTTGCTGGAGGAGGTCAGCTACCAGGTCGAAGGGCACACCATCTGCGCGCTGGGCGACGCCGCGGCCTGGCCGATACAGGGGCTCATTCGGCATTTCCGGCCCGAGCTCGAGCGCCGCATCATCGAGCGGCACCGCAAGCCGGCCGCGGCCTAGGGGCGCGACATGACCGAGCCGAGGACGGTCAAGCTTCTGATCGACGGCACCGAGGCGGAGGTCCCGGCGGGGGTAACAGTGCTGCAGGCCTGCGAGGCGATCGGGATCGAAATTCCCCGCTTCTGTTACCACGAGCGCCTGTCGATCGCCGGCAACTGCCGCATGTGCCTGGTGGAGATGGAGAAGTCGCCGAAACCCATCGCCTCGTGCGCCATGCCAGTGGGCGACGGCATGGTGATCAGGACCGATACCCCGGCGGTCCAGAAGGCGCGCAAGGGGGTGATGGAGTTCCTTTTGATCAATCACCCGCTCGACTGCCCGATCTGCGACCAGGGCGGCGAGTGCGACCTGCAGGACCAGGCGATGGTCTACGGCTTCGACCGCAGCCGCTACCAGGAGAACAAGCGGGCGATCGACGACAAGTACATGGGCCCGCTGATCAAGACCATCATGACCCGCTGCATCCACTGCACGCGCTGTGTGCGGTTCGCGGCCGAGGTCGCCGGGGTGGAGGAGATCGGCATGCTGGGCCGGGGCGAGGACGCCGAGATCACCACCTATCTGGAGCGGGCGCTGGGCTCGGAGCTGTCGGCCAACGTCATCGATTTGTGTCCGGTCGGCGCCTTGACGTCCAAGCCCTACGCCTTCCTGGCCCGGCCATGGGAATTGGACAAGACCGAGAGCATCGACGTGATGGACGCGGTCGGCAGCAACATCCGGGTCGACTCCCGGGGACGCGAGGTGATGCGCGTGCTGCCGCGGCTGCACGAGGACATCAACGAGGAATGGATCTCGGACAAGACCCGCTATGCCTGCGACGGCTTGAAACGGCAGCGCCTCGACCGGCCCTATGTGCGCACCGACGGCCGGCTCAAGCCGTCGAGCTGGGGCCAGGCGTTCGCCGCCGTCGCCGGCCGGCTCAAGGGGCTCGGAGGGGCCAGGATCGCCGCCCTCGCCGGCGATCTGTGCGACGCGGAATCCATGCTGGCGCTCAAGGACCTGATGCAGTCGCTCGGCTCGCCGAACCTCGATTGCCGGCAGGACGGGGCCCGGATCGACCCGGCTGAGCGCTGCGGCTATATCTTCAACACCACCATCGCCGGCATCGAACAGGCGGACGCGTGCCTTCTGGTTGGCACCAACCCGCGCTGGGAGGCGCCGCTCATTAATGCCCGGCTACGCAAGCGATTCTTGAAGGGCGGGTTTCCCGTCGCCGCCATCGGGCCACGGGTCGATCTGACCTATCCGGTGGACCATCTCGGGGCCGGGCCCGACACCCTGAAACGGGTCGCCGCGGGCGAGCATAGGTTCGCCCGGATCCTGGACGAAGCCCAGCGCCCGATGCTGATCGTAGGCCAGGGGGCGCTGGCGCGCCCGGACGGTTGGGCGGTGCTGGCGCTCGCCCGGGACCTGGCCCAGGCCCGCGGCCTGGTGAAGGACGGGTGGAACGGTTTCAACCTCATGCACATGGCAGCCGCGCGGGTGGCCGGCCTCGATCTGGGGTTCGTGCCGGGGCCGCGCGGGTGCGACCTCGAGGCCATCCTGGACGGCGCCGGCAAGGGCGAGATCGAGGCGGTGTACCTCTTGGGCGTCGACGAGATCGATATGGGCCGGCTCGGCGACGCCTTCGTCATCTACCAGGGGCATCACGGCGACGCCGGGGCCGAGCGCGCCGACGTGGTGCTGTCGGGCGCCGCCTACACCGAGAAGGACGGCATCTACGTCAACACCGAGGGCCGGGTGCAGCTGGGCGCCGCGGCGGTCAGCCCGCCGGGCGAGGCGCGTGAGGACTGGCGGATTGTGCGCGCGTTGTCCGATGTCTTGGGGCATACCTTGCCCTATGACAGCCTGGATCAGCTGCGCGAACGGCTGGTCCGGCTCAACCCGGTGTTCGCCGCCATCGACCAGATCCAGCCGGCGCCCTGGAAGCGGTTCGGCCCGCGGGGTGCGACCGGGCGCTTGGATTCGGCGCCGTTCGCCTCGCCGGTCACGAACTTCTACATGACCGATCCGATCAGCCGGGCCTCGGAGACGATGGCGGAATGCGCCGCCATCTTCGTCGCGGGCCACCAGAAGACCGGCACCGATGGCTAGCTTCTGGGCCGCATACGTTTGGCCGACGGTGCTCATCGTCGCCTATGTCCTGGCCATCCTGGTGCCGTTGTTGCTGGCGGTGGCCTATCTGACCTACGCCGAGCGCAAGGTGCTGGCGGCGGTGCACTTGCGTCGCGGGCCGAACGTCGTCGGTCCGTTCGGACTGTTGCAGCCGATCGCCGACGGCCTGAAGCTCCTGGCCAAGGAGACGGTGATCCCGAGCGGGTCCAACCCGGCGATCTTCTTCATGGCGCCGATGGTGACCTTCGTGCTGGCGCTGATCGCCTGGGCAGTGATCCCGTTCGACGACGCGGTGGTGCTGGCCGACATCAACGTCGGCATCCTGTACCTGTTCGCGATCTCGTCATTGGGCGTCTACGGCGTGATCATGGCCGGCTGGGCGAGCAACTCGAAATACGCCTTCCTGGGCGCCCTGCGTTCGGCGGCGCAGATGGTCTCCTACGAGGTCTCGATCGGCTTCGTGATGATCACCGTGCTGTTGTGCGCCGGGTCCTTGAACGTCTCCGAGATCGTGCGGGCGCAGGCCGGCGGCTACGGGATGTTCAACTGGTTCTGGCTGCCGCTGTTGCCGATGTTCGTGATCTTCTTCGTCTGTGCGCTGGCCGAGACCAACCGTTCGCCGTTCGATCTGCCCGAGGGGGAATCCGAGCTGGTGGCCGGGTTCTTCGTCGAGTACTCGTCGATGGCCTTTGCCCTGTTCTTCCTTGGCGAGTACGCCAACATCCTGCTGATGAGTGCCCTCACGTCGGTGCTGTTCCTCGGCGGCTGGCTGCCGCCGGTCCCGGTGCCGCCGTTCACCTGGATTCCGGGGTCGATCTGGTTCATCGGCAAGATCGCCCTGGTGGCCTTCGCCTTCCTGTGGGTGCGCGCCACCTTCCCGCGCTACCGCTACGACCAGCTGATGCGGCTCGGCTGGAAGGTGTTCC
>JBHICX010000027.1:0-13375 GCA_046759805.1 Kiloniellales bacterium
AGGCGAGCGCCGACGCGGTGGCGCGAGTCAGTGTTCCGGCGAAAGCCGTATCGGCGATCACGATGATGTGCCGTGCCTCTATGGTTCTTAGGTAACGAGCAACGTCCGAATTCGGTATCCAGTTGGCGTCGTTGTCAGGTTCCGCATCGACGGGAAGCCAGAATCCGGCGTCGGCCGCGGGATACAGGACGCCATGGCCGGCAAAGTAGATCAGAAGGTTATCGGTCTCGGTCAGCTTCTGCCGGAGCCGGCTGAAGGCCGACATTATCTGGTATCGCGTCGCATCGAGGAGGAGCGTGACGTCGAAGCCGTATTTTTCCTTGAGCACCGCGCTGATCGCCTTGGCGTCGTGGCCCGCGCTCTGAAGCTTCGGGATATTCTTGTAATCGTCGTTACCTATTATCAAGGCGTGAAAGCGGCCGTAGTCAGGCGTTCGTGCTACGGGCTGAAGCCCGGCGGACGCATTGCCCGCAACAACAACGACCGCCAGGCCAACCACAAAGATGATAAAGATAAGCCGGCTGAACATGCCTTGACTCCATGCGGCACAGTCTACCCCCTGGTCAATACTCGGACAACACCGATCCGGCTGCGGGTGAAGTCCCAAGCTTGCTGGAAAGTTTGGTTGGGGTGCATCCTCGCCCGAGGATTCACAAACCAGTGCCGGTTAGCTGCCGGCGGCAGCAAGGAAGCACCCCATGTCGCAGAGAGTACCGGCGTCGATGCGCACGCGCCAATCCGTTTCGGAGCAGACCCGGGCAAAGCTGTCGTCGGTGTTGGGATCGCTCAGAACGCCGTCCAGTCGGGCTTGCGCGGCCTGAGCCGCGCCCCGCCGGCGGTGAACCCGCCGCCTTGCTTCACCGCCTCGAGACGCATCAAGGCCAGGCCCACGCCGTCGCGGGCGCTGCGCATCTCGCCGGCCTGCCGGCCGCCCAGTATGACCGGCGTGCCCGGCTCCGGCACTGGCCCCTCGATCTCCACCGGCACCAGGCGCTTCTTCGTGAGCCCGCGGTACTTGGTGCGGGCGGTCAGCTCCTGGCCCACATAGCAGCCCTTGTCCCAGTCGACGCCGTTGAGCTCGTCGAAGCCGCTGTCCAGGAGGGTGGCCTTCTCCACCACCATGTCGCGGCTGCCGTCCGGCAGGCCGAGGCCCAGCCGCAGCCGGTCGTAGGCGGCCATCTCGGCGGCCGCGAAGCCGGCCCCGAGCAGCTTGTCGACCCCCGTCTCGCGCCTAAGAACCGCCCGCGCACCGGCCGCCGCCAGCCGCGGGTCGGTGTAGACGACGCCCTCCGGAATGGCCCGCGCCGTGCCGGGCTCGGCCGGCAGCTCGAGCGCCGCCAGCGCCGCCTCGCCGATCAGTGCCGCCACCAGATAGTCGTCGCTGCGGTCGGCGATCTCGACCTTGGCGCGCAGCCGGTACAGCTTCAGTCGGCGTATCAGGTCGTGGCGCCGCTCCGCCTCGCAGTCGAGCATCAGGGCGCCGTCGCACTCGACGATGAACAGGTCGTGCAGGAACTTGCCCTGCGGCGTCAGCAAGGCGGCATAGATGGCCCGGTCCGGCGCCACCTTGTGGACGTCGTTGGAAATGAGGCCCTGAAGGAAGCTGCGGACCTCCGGCCCCTCGAGCGCCAACAGGCTGCGGTGGGCCAGCACCACATGAGCCTTTTCAATCATGCCCGCCCTCGTTGAAGACCTTGAGTCCCTCAATTAGGCCCGCCGCGCGACGCCGGCAAGGGGCAAGCCAGCCGGCGCCGCGCCCCGGGCGGCCTTGGCAAGGCGCCGGAGGCGGACGTATAACCGCGCCGGCCATGCGAATTCTGTTCATCACCTCGACCCGGATCGGCGACGCGGTGCTGTCGACCTCGGTGCTGGGCCACCTGATCGACCGCTACCCCGAGGCCCGAGTGACCGTCGTCTGCGGTCCGGTGCCGGCATCCCTGTTCGCCGCGGTGCCGAACCTCGAGCGTCTCATCGTGTTGGAGAAGCGGCGCTTCGGCTGGCATTGGCTCTCGCTGTGGGGGCACTGCGCCGGCGTCGTGTGGGACCTGATCGTCGATCTGCGCGCCTCGGCGGCGGCCTGGGTGTTGCCGGCGCGGCGGCGCTACGTCATGGGCCAGCGGCAACCCGACTGCCATCGCATCGAGGAGCTGGCCCGGGTGATCGACCTGTGGCCGCCGCCGGCGCCGCGGCTGTGGATCGGCGCCGAGCACCGGGCCGCGGCGGCGCGCCTGATCGCCCCGGGCGGCCCGGTGCTGGCGGTCGGCCCGGCGGCCAATTGGCGCGGCAAGCAGTGGCGCGCCGAGCGCTTCGCCGAGCTAGCGGCGCGGCTGACCGATCCCGGCGGCATCCTGCCGCGTGCCCGGGTGGCGGTGTTCGCCGCCGCGGCCGAGCGCAACCAGGCGCAGCCGGTGATCGAGGCGCTGCCGGCCGAGCGCCGCATCGACCTCATTGGCGCCGTGGACCTGCCGACGGCCGGCGCCTGCTTTCGCCACTGCGCCCTCTTCGTCGGCAACGATTCCGGGCTCATGCACCTGGCGGCGGCCGGCGGTGTGCCCACGCTGGGCCTGTTCGGCCCCTCATACGAGCATCGGTATGCGCCCTGGGGCGAGCGCACCGCCTATGTGCGCACCCGGGAAAGCTGCGACGAGCTGGTGGGCGCGCCCGGCTTCGATCACCGCGCCACAGATACCCTGATGGACGGGCTCTCCGTCGGCGCCGCGGCCGAGGCCGCCGAGGCGCTGTGGCGGCGTTGTCACGGCGAGGCGGCGTGAGCCAAGCGCCGGCCGGCGCCACCCTCACCGCCCTGGTGGTGGCGCATAACGAGGAAGCCCAACTGGCCGATTGCCTGGAGCGTCTCGGCTTCGCCGATGAGCTGGTGGTGGTGCTGGACCGCTGCAGCGACGGCTCTAAAGAGATCGCCGCCCGCTATAGTGGGCGCCTCATCGAGGGCGCCTGGGCGGTGGAAGGCGACCGCCGCGAGGCCGGAATTGCCGCCTGCACCGGCCCCTGGATCCTCGAGGTCGACGCCGACGAGCGGGTGTCGGAGACGCTGGCCCGCGAGATCCGCGAAGTGGTCGCCGCCTCGCCCTGGGATCGGCACCTGATTCCGGTGGACAACTACATCGGCGGCCGGCTGGTCCGCCACGGCTGGGGTGCCGCCTTCGGCAAGGCCGCCTACCCGGGCCTGTTCCGCAAGGGCACCAAGGCCTGGGGCCGCCAGCGGGTGCATCCGAAACTGACGTTTACCGGGCATGAGGGGCCGCCGCTCGAGAACCGGCTCATCCACCACGTGGACCGCAACATCTCCGACCTCATGAAGCGGCTCGACAGCTACTCGACCGCGCGGGCGCGGGACTTGCGCGAGTCGGGCGAGGTGCGGCGCCAGAGCCTCGCCGGCAACCTGCGGCGGCTCGTGAGCCGGTTCCTGAAATGCTACCTGCTGCGCCGCGGCTACCGGGAAGGCGGCTTGGGCCTCATGATCGCCTTGTGCGCCGGCCTCTACCCGCTGCTATCCTACCTCAAGGCCAGCCTCGAGGACGAGTGATGGCGGTGATCGTCATGGCCGATGACGGCATCCGCTTCGACGGCACCACGCCCGAGCGTGCCGCCCTCGGCGGCGCCGAGACCGCGTTCGTCGCCCTGGCCGAGGCACTGGCCCGGCGCGGGCATCGGGTCGAGGCGCGCAACAACTGCTTGGCCGAGCTCGACCACAACGGGGTCAGCTGGGCGCCGCTCGCCCGGGGCCTGCCCGAGCGCGCCGACCTGTACATCGCCAACCGGGGCGACCGACTCTTGACCGCCATGCGCCGGACCGCCCGGCGCACGGTGTTCTGGGTCCACAACCCGGCTCGCTACCTGTTGAAATGGCGGTATCTGTGGAAGCTCTGGTGGCTCGAGCCGCCGGTCGTGTTCCTGGGCCCGCACCACGCCGCCGGCTATCCGTCCTGGGCGCCGGCCGGGGCGCGGGTGGTGATCCCTTACGGCATCCAGGAGGTGTTCCGCACCGCGGCGCCGGCCGAGGGGCCGCCGGGCCCGCGCGCCATCTTCACCTCCAGCCCGCTGCGCTCGCTCGACTGGCTGATGACCCTGTGGGTGGAGCGCATCCGCTTGGCCGTGCCGGACGCCGGGCTCACCGTGTTCTCCGGCACCACCCCCTATGGCGGGGTCGGCGAAGCCAAGGCGGCGCGCGCGGCGCCGGTGCTGGCCCGCGCCCGGGGGCTCGCCGACCAGGGGGTGGTGCTGCGCGACCCGCTGCCGAAGGCGCGGCTGGTGGACGAGCTGCGGGCCTCGCGCCTGATCCTCTACCGGGGCGACGTCGGCGAGACCTTCTGCCTGGCGGTCGGCGAGGCCCAGGCCATGGGGGTGCCGGCGGTAGTGCAGGCGATCGGCGCCACGGCCGAGCGCGTGGTCGACGGCGAAACCGGGTTCGTCGCCCCCGACGAGGCCGCGTTCGCGGATGCCGCCGTGCGCCTCATGACCGACGACGGCCTGTGGCGGCGCCAACATGAGGCGGCGCTTCGCCTGCAGCGTGGCCGCGGCTGGGACCAGGCGGCCGCCGGGTTCGAGTCGCTGCTGCCGTGACCCGGCTCATGCAGGTGATCGCCGGCCGCCGGCACGGCGGCGCCGAGGCCTTCTTCGAGCGCCTGACCCTGGCCTTCGTCCGCGCCGGAGTGGCACAGCAGGTGTTGATCCGCCGCGACGCCGAGCGCGCCCGGCGCCTCAGCACGGGCGGCGTTGAGCCGGGCGAGCTCCGTTTCGGGGGGCGCCTGGACCTGGCCACCGGCCGCCGGCTCGCCCGCCACATCACCGAGTTCCAGCCCGACGTGGTGCTGGCCTGGATGAGCCGCGCCGCCCGCTTCTGCCCGCCGCCGCGGGCCGGCGACGGCTACCTCCTGGTGGCGCGGCTGGGCGGCTATTACGACCTCAAATACTACCGCCATTGCGACCATCTGATCGGCGACACCCGGGACATCGTCACCCATCTCACGGACCAGGGCTGGCCGACCGAGCGCGCCCATTACCTGCCCAACTTCGCCGACTCGACACCGGCCCCGCCGGTGCCGCGCGCGGACCTCGACACGCCCGCGGAGGCGCCGCTGTTGCTGGCGCTCGGGCGGCTGCACGTCAACAAGGGTTTCGACGTGCTCATCGACGCCCTGGCCTTGCTGCCGCGGGCATTCCTGTGGCTCGCCGGCGAGGGGCCGCTTCGCGCCGAGCTCGAGGCCCAGGCCCAGCACCTCGGCATCGCCGGGCGGGTCCGCTTCCTGGGCTGGCGCACGGACGTCGGCGCCCTCATGGCGGCGGCCGACATCGTGGTCTGTCCGTCGCGCGCCGAGCCCTTCGGCAACGTCGTCATCGAGGCCTGGGCGCACCGCCGGCCGGTTGTGGCGGCCCAGAGCGCCGGTCCGGCAGCGCTGATCACGCCGGATGCGAGCGGCCTCCTGGTGCCGATCGACGACCCGCCGGCCCTGGCCGCGGCGCTGGGCAGGCTGATCGAGGACCGGACGCTTGGCGCCAGGCTTGCCGAGGGCGGTCACGCGGCCTATCTAGCGGAGTTCACCGAACAGGCGGTGGTGGGCGGCTACCTCGACCTGTTTCGTCGCCTGACCGCGCGCGAATCAGAGCAGATTCACCACTAAGGCACGAACCCAGGCTCCGCCAGAGGCTTCGCCGAGGCGAGGACACAAAGAAGCATAAAGAAAATGTTTAAATCCTTCGTGTCTTTATGTCTTCGCGGTCAATCCTACGCCGCCGGCGAGGGATGCTCGTTGCCGAAAGCCTTGGACTAACACGATGTGCGGCATTGCCGGGATCATGACCACCGACGGCCGGGCGCCCGAGGCGGCGCTTCTCGACCGGCTGACCGAGCTCATGCGCCACCGGGGGCCGGACGGCCGCGGCCGCCACGTCAAGGACGACGTGGGGCTGGTGCAGACCCGGCTCGCCATCATCGACCTCGAGACCGGCGACCAGCCGCTCTACGAGCCGGGGGGTGCTGCGCTCGTCTGTAACGGCGAGATCTACAACTACATCGAGCTGCGCCAGGCCCTCGACGGCGTCAACTGGAAGACCGGCTCCGACTGCGAGCCGCCCTTGCACCTGTACCGCCGCCACGGGCTAGCCTTCCCCGAGAGGCTGCGCGGCATGTATGCGCTGGCGGTCCACGATCCGGGGGAGCGGCACCTGGTGCTGGCCCGCGACCCGTTCGGCATCAAGCCGCTGTACTACGTCGAGGCCCCCGGCTTCTTCGCCTTCGCCTCCGAGCCGCAGGCCCTGATCCGCTCCGGCCTCATGGAGCCGCGCCTCGACCCGGCCAGCCGCGGCGAGCTGTTGCAGCTGCAGTTCACCACTGGCCGCGACACGCCTTTTGCCGGCATTCGCCGGGTGCTGCCCGGCGAGACCTTGGTGGTCGCCGGCGGCCGCATCGTCGAGCGCCGCCGGCGGCCCAACCTACCGGCCGCCGGTCCCGCTGGCTGCACCGAGGCGGAGGCGCTCGAGCGCCTCGACCGGGCGCTCGAGGACGCCGTCGAGGTGCACCAGCGCTCCGACGTGCCCTATGCCATGTTCTTGTCCGGCGGCATCGATTCCTCGGCCCTCTTGGCCCTGATGGCGCGTCTCAACGAGCGGCCGGTGTGTGCCTTCACCGCCGGGTTCTCCGAGACCCAAGTCCCGGACGAGCGGCCGCAGGCCCGCGCCGTGGCCCGGGCCTGCGGGGCCGAGCACGTCGAGGTCGAGTTCGGCGAGCGCGACTTCTGGGCGCTGGCGCCTCAGATCGCCGCCGCCATGGACGACCCCGCCGCCGACTACGCGGTGCTGCCGAGCTACAAGCTGGCCCAAGAGGCCAGCCGCGGCTTCAAGGTGATCCTGTGTGGCGAGGGCGGCGACGAGCTGTTCGCCGGCTACGGTCGCTACCGCCGGCTCATGCGGCCGCCGCAGTTCGGCCGCCGGGCCCCGCGCCGCTACGGCACCTTCGATCGGCTGCCGGGGGCGGTGCTGCGCGACCGGCTCGACGGCTGGCGCGACGGCCTGACGGCGGCCGAGACCGGCGCGGCGCAGGGTGGCCTGAGCCGGCTGCAGGTGGCGCAGGCCGTGGACTGCGCCGACTGGCTGCCCAACGATTTGTTGACCAAGCTCGACCGCTGCCTGATGGCGCACGGAGTCGAGGGGCGCACCCCGTACCTGGATCCGGTGGTGGCCGAGGTGGCGTTCCGGCTCCCGGACCGGATGAAGGTGCGCCAGCGCCACGGCAAATGGCTGTTGCGCCGGTGGCTGGCCGAGCACCGGCCGGAGGCCAAGCCGTTTTCCCGCAAGAAGGGCTTCACCGTGCCGGTCGGCGAATGGCTGCGGCGCCGCGGCGACACCCTCGGGCCCTTGGTGGCAGCACAGCCCGGCATCGCCGAAATGTGCCGGCCCGACGCCACGGCGCGCCTGTTCCGCTCGCCCGACCGCCATGCCGGCTTCGCCGCCTGGACGCTCCTGTTCTACGCCCTCTGGCACCGCCACCACATCCTGGGCCTTGCGGCGCAAGGCGACGTGTTCGAGACCCTGGCCGCCACCCCCAAGGACGGCTGAGGCGTCAAGAAGCAAGCTGTCAGCAGTCAGCTGTCAGCACTCAGCTATTAGCCGTCAGCTTGTGGCTGATGACTGACCGCTGACCGCTGACCGCTGATCGCTATTCCCCTTTGTCCCTTTGTGGTGAAACCTGCGGCATCGATGCCTGAGACCTACGACCTGATCGTCCGCGGCGGCACCTGTATGACCCCGGACGGGCCGGTGATGGCCGACCTCGGTATCCGTGACGGCCGCATCGCCGCCCTCCCCGCCCCGGCCGGCGCCGCGGCCGCCGAGGTGATCGACGCCCGCGGCCTCCACGTGCTGCCGGGGGTGATCGACACCCAGGTTCATTTCCGCGAGCCCGGCCACGAGCACAAGGAGGACCTGGCCACGGGCACGCTCTCGGCGGTCCTGGGCGGGGTCACCGCGGTGTTCGAGATGCCCAACACCGACCCGCCGACGGTGAGCGCC
The DNA here is from genome assembly GCA_046759805.1 of Kiloniellales bacterium. GTDB lineage: Bacteria > Pseudomonadota > Alphaproteobacteria > JBHICX01 > JBHICX01 > JBHICX01. The sequence goes on from JBHICX010000027.1 coordinate 8,026, forward strand.
GAGGCCCTCGACGACAAGCTCGCCCGGGCCCGCGGGCGGGCGCACTGCGACATCGCCTTCTTCGTCGGCGCCACCCCCGACAACGCCGACCTATTGGGTGAGCTGGAGCGCCTGCCCGGCTGCGCCGGAATAAAACTGTTCATGGGCTCCTCCACCGGCGACCTGCTGGTGCCCGACGACGAGACCATCGAACAGGTGCTCCGAAGCGGCCGCCGCCGGGTCGCGGTCCACGCCGAGGACGAGCCGCGGCTCATCGCCCGCCGCCCCCTGGCCGAGCGGGCCGGCGACCCCCACGCCCACCCGGAGTGGCGCGACGTCGAGACCGCGCTCACCGCCACCCGCCGCCTGATCGCGCTCGCCGGCCGCACGGGAAGGCCGGTGCACGTGCTGCACGTCACCACGGCCGAGGAGATGGACCTGCTCAAGGCCAACAAGGACATCGCCACCGTCGAGGTGACGCCGCAGCACCTGACGCTCACCGCCCCCGACTGCTACGACCGCCTGGGAACCCTGGCCCAGATGAACCCGCCGATCCGCGACGCCCACCACCGCGAGGCCCTGTGGCGCGCCGTCCGCCACGGCACGGTGGACGTCATCGGCTCCGACCACGCCCCGCACACCCGGGAGGAGAAGGCGCAGCTTTACCCGGCGAGCCCCAGCGGCATGCCCGGCGTGCAGACCCTCCTCCCCCTCCTCCTCGACCACCACGCCGCCGGCCGGCTCACGCTCGAACGCCTCGTCGACCTCACCAGCGCCGGCCCGGCCCGCGTCTACAACATCGCCGACAAGGGCCGCCTCGCCATCGGCCTCGACGCCGACCTGACCCTGGTGGACCTCCAGGCCCGCCGCACCATCACCTCCGCCTCAATCGCCAGCAAATGCGCCTGGACCCCCTTCGACGGCATGGAAGTGACCGGCTGGCCGGTGGCCACCCTGGTGCGCGGGCACGTGGCGATGCGCGACGACGAGGCTCTGGGCCCGCCCGTCGGCCGTCCGGTGAGGTTTGTCGATCAAGGGTGAGGGCATGATTTCAACCGTCAGACTGGCGAATTTGGTAAGGTCTCAGATAGGAGCTAAAATTCGGTTCCAGCCGATGCGGTCCCCGCGCGGCTGAACTGCAGCGTCATACAGCTTTAGAACCACAGCCAAGCGCTTAGACCATGGTGACCGCCAATATCGATCGAAAAGGTGCGCGGATCTTTGTCGAGGGGGACCTCAATGCCTTGAATCTCCACATTTTTCTCGCAGTCCTTCACCGCGCTACGGAAAAGGCAGGGTATCAGGACCTCACCTTAGACTTGTCCAAGTGTTCTGCTGCATTTCCAGGAGCGATGCTGGCGGTGTGTGCACAAGTCACTCAGCTGCGAGAATCTGGCGTCTACTGTAGCCTCCAGCTGCCATCCGATAATCGTTTGCGGAGCCTGTTCTTGAACGCCAATTGGGCACATCTCCTGGATCCTCGCGGTCACGACCCATCGCGATTCAAGGGGTATACCCGAATTCCCGCAACCCAATTTAAAGGGCCAGACCAACAGCAGACTGCGGTCAACCGAATTGTGGGCGCTATTCTCGGAGCAATCCCCGGAATGGATCGCGCTGACTTCGCGGCATTCGAGTGGGCCATCAACGAATTGACAGACAATGTCCTTACCCACTCCGAATCGCAGATTGGCGGGCTTGTTCAAGTCTCAACGTTCCAAAAAAACAAAAAGCGCGTTGAGTTTGTAGTTGCCGACGCAGGTATTGGGGTGCCCGAGAGTCTCCGAAAAAGCTACCCGGACTTCTCGTCAGATACTGAAGCCTTGGACAAAGCGATTCGTGAAGGAGTGACTCGGGATAAGTCCCTCGGTCAAGGAAATGGCCTGTTCGGAAGCTGGCAAATTTGTAGCCATTCTGGTGGCCGGTTTCACGTCGAGTCGGGACATGCACGCCTTGTAGATACGCCCATGGGAGGTCTTCACGTCTATAATGAGAGAATCCCATATAGCGGAACGGTAATCGTAGCAACGATTGACTTTTCGAACCCTAAGCTACTCCAAGAAGCACTGCGTTTGGGGGGAGTGACGCACTTGCCAGTGGACTACATTGAGACGCATTTCGAAGCGGACCTCACCGAGGACCTTATATTCCGAGTCACAGACGAATCTGTGTCTCTAGGAAGCCGACCCGCCGGGATGCCTGTACGGCAGAAACTTCTGAATTTGAGCGCAATGGCCGCCGGACGAAAGATCTACGTCGATTTCGATGACATCGCGCTGGTCTCAAGTAGCTTTGCTGACGAGGTCTTAGGAAAGCTCTTTGCTGAGTTCGGTCCCCTCGAATTCATGCAGCGATTCGAGCTACGTAACATGTCTCCTATGGTCAAGCAGATCGTCGACCGTGCTATGCAGCAGCGGTTGAAAGTTTGAGCCTGTATAACAAGCAAATACGACCAACGCAGTTACATGCGCACCTGATTTGAACCGCCGGTAGTTGCAGGCGGGAGAAATTAGCTGAAGATTAGGCTCCAGTTTCGACAACCCGCGGCACGACTGTGCCTCGCTATACCCCGACTCGGAGACCATAAGAAGCTTCCGAACGCCTAGGGCCGACAGGTCAACATGGAGGCTGCTAACGTCAGTCGTCGAACTTTAGGCGGACGACGCAGGGGAGCCGCCGTAGGGTCGCCCATGACCTGAAGCGAGCATTCAAGCTGTCAACGACCTTAGCTGTCTCTTGGGCGAGATCGGCGTTAATCACCCTGCGACGGTGTCCGCGGGTCTACCGCAATGTTTATATGTCGATATACGACTCCGCCTTCATACACGTCGTCAGGCACACTCACTCTCTGGCGAGAAACAGCTACCGCGTACCGGTAGGCAGTTAACTCGCTGCCGGCAAGCACGTCTTGTGCGTAGCGTTGCGCCTGGGAGCGAGCTTGGTCGAATTGTTGCTCCGCGTGGCTCTCTGTGGTCGCCTTTTTCCACTCTGTTAACACAAAGCCATCAACGTACCGTTGCTCCTCAATGAGCTTCCCAGCGGGCTCCTGAAAAACGAGATCTGTGCGCGCTCCTGCCGCATCGACCTTAAATGCCCAAATGCCATGTTGCAGCAGCTGAACGGCACCCAGTTTTTCACATGCCACGTCCCCTTCCTCAAACGCGGTCTGCCATTTCTCGCGGAATGCCGAATCCGCAACAATAAGGCGTTGCAGATGGGAGAATGCCCGCTCGGAGCGCGCACGTATAGCCTCTTGGACATCCGACAAGATGAACGACATCTCCGTCTCGAAGGCGCCAAGCAGAACCAATGCAGCCCATACGCGTTCTTGATTAGCTTGTGTTCCGCCGCTGGTGTCCCTAATCAAGCCTCCTGTGTTAGTTACAAATTTATCAATGGACGCTAATGCTGCAGGTGGCAGTGAGTGTTGAAAGCTATCTCGGAACGATTCTATCACTGCAAGCACGTCTTCGGCCTGCTCACGAAGCCGCTTACCCCTTCCGTAAGCATCGCTCGATTGGATCAAAAGGTAATCCGCATGAAGCTGCCCTGCTCTCATGAGCCCACAAATGCGACTAGACAGCGCCTTCCATTGATCAGAATACGTCATATTGGATTTCTTTCATCCGTAGTGTAGATCGAAGAGTGCAGACTCGATTGATATTGGGTTTTTGAATCTTGTCGTGGCACAACTCGTCTTCCGCGCTTCATCTTACCGGGCCAACCGCAACACGTAATCCAGGGGAGATCAATCGAGTCCCACCCTTTTGATTATAGTTTTATGGATGCGGCCCTTCTTGATGTCACATATGGTTTGTGCACTTACACCGTACAACTTGGCAATATCACACTGTTTCATCCCGGAGGCCAGATCCTTTAGCACGCTCCGCACATCGCTTTCTGAAAGCTTGTTCGTTTTCCTCCCCAGCCTCCGATCAGGCGCGACGCCAAATGAGCGACACCACTCTTCAAACCACCTCTTATAGTATTTACCTAGGCAAATAGCGTCTATACCGTTTATCGAACTTTCATACATGGCTGCAATCGTTTTGCGCATCTCCCCAGATTTATCTCGATCGAGGATGTCGAATACATCATCTTTTGTGAACATTACACCAGCTCGTTTTCGTTTGGGTAACGACTCAACACCCCTTGCTCGACACCACAGCACGCCGGCCCTCCGATACGACATACCGCGGATGATTCTGTGCATTCCGGCTAGAGAGATACCGAACCGTTCCGCGATATCCTCCTGAGGCACGCCTTCCTCGTACATATCCAGGGCGTCAAATACTTCATCGTATCGAAGCTGTGCGCGTCTAGCGGATAATCTGTCTCGCTCGGCTCTTGAACGGGTGATCCGCTTAGCCTTCATGACCTCTGAGAGCTTCTGACGCGTTTTCTCGGGAATTTGTCTCCCTCGGCCAGCCTGGCTCATCTTGCGCCTGGATTCTTCGCTATGTCGGTAACCCAATTGGCTTCCAGCGCGAGGTGAGATGTTGTAGCCAAACAACGGATCTTTGGCTTGAAGCGCGTCCATATGGAACTGCTCTCGCTCTCTGAGGGCTATCTTGAATTCCTTTTCTGAGTTTTGATCCCGCGATATCTCCTCAATCACCTCAAACACGAAGGCCCGTTCGCCATAACGATCCCAGGCTCTCTGCAAGTGCCTGGAATGGTGCTTGCCGTTTCGAAGGGAATGCCTGTGTTCTTTGAAGCGCTTCTCGAAGCTTAGGGCTGCTTGACCAACGTAGGACTTCTGGGTCCGGAGATTCCGAATTCTGTAAATTCCGGACATATATCTCTCACGAACGTGCCGGACTGGCTGCAGATTAGCGCCCGGCGGCATGGCCGCGATAGAGCCAGATGCGGCTCGATTGGTTCTTTTTGAAGGTGCTGTTGACGACGGCGAGGGCACCCGCGCGGTTGACAGCGAGCTTGCGCATCAGCAGGCCCTGCTGACTGCCGTTGACGCCGAGGGCCGGGTCCATGGTGCCCGGGATGACCGAGGGCGATGCGAAGGTCCGGCCGCCGTCGCTCGAATGGGTGAACCCCAGGCCCTGGGAGCGGTGGCCGCGGTCGGGGAACAGCTCCCAGAGGACGTAGATGTTGTCCTCGCCGTCCAGGCTGAGCGCCGGGAAGCTCATGCTCTGCAACCGCACCGTTCGCGGGCGCGAGATCTCCCTCGGCTCCTCGAAGGCGCGCCCGCCATCGGTCGAGCGGGTGTATCGGATGTGATATCGCTTGAAGGGGCCGGCGGGGCTTTCCGCGTAGACCAGATGCACGGTCCCCTTGCCGTCCACGGCGATCTTCGGGGCGTCGGCATGGCCGCCGCTTAAGAAGACGATCCGCGGCTCGCCGAACGAGCGGC
>JBHICX010000028.1:0-13244 GCA_046759805.1 Kiloniellales bacterium
GCCTCGCCGTAGCGTTCCTCGATCTTGTGCCGGCGAATCTTCAGGGTCGGCGTCATCATCTCGTTGTCGACAGTGAACGGCTCCGCCGCCACCAGGAAGTGGCGCACCCGTTCGGTGAGCGCGAGCTCCCGGTTCACCCGCTCGACCACCTGTGTGAGCGCCTGGTGCAAAGCCTCGTCCGCGGCCGGGTCGGCGATCGCCTGCGGCCGGCCGTTGGCCTCGGCCCACTGGGCCAGGAAGTCGGCGTCCGGCACCAACAGGCCGACCAGATAGGGGCGCCGGTCGCCGTACACCATCGCCTGGTCGATCTCCGGCTGCAGGGTGAGAAAGCCTTCGACGCGCTGCGGCGAGATGTTGTCGCCGCCGGAGCTGACGATGATGTCCTTCTTGCGCTCGGTGATCTGCAGGTAGCCGTCCTCGTCGATCCGGCCGATGTCGCCGGTCAAGAGCCAGCCATCGACCACCGCCTCGGCGGTCGCCTCCGGCATGCCCCAGTAGCCTTGCATGACCAACTCGCCGCGCACCAGGATCTCGCCGTCGTCGGCGATCCTGGCCTCGACGTCGGCAAGCGCCGGGCCCACCGTATGCAGCTTCGGCTTGTGCGGCGGGTTGCAGCTCACCACCGGCGCCGACTCGGTGAGGCCGTAGCCCTGCAGGATGCGCAGGCCCAACGCGGTGAAGAACAGGCCGATCTCGTAGTTGAGCGGGGCGCCGCCGGACACCATGGCCTTGAGCCGGCCGCCGAAGCGTTGCCGCATCTTGTCGCGCACCAGGCGCTCCAGCACCGCGTCCATCAGGCGCTCGCCGAGGCTGAGTGAGCCCGGCGCCTGGTAGCGCCTGCAACCCAGGGCGTGCGCCTTCCAGAACAGCTTCGCTTTGAGCCCGCCCTGGCGCTCCAGCGCGGCTACGATGCGCCGGTGCATGGTCTCGTAAAGCCGCGGCACCGCGGTCATGATGGTGGGACGCACCTCGGGCAGGTAGCCGACAAGCCTGTCCGCCCGTTCCGCGTAATAGATCTCCGCCCCGATCGAGATCGGGAAGAACTGTCCGGCCGAGTGCTCGTAGGAGTGGGACAGCGGCAGGAACGACAGGAACACCTCGTCGCCAATGCCGAGGCTCTCCAGCACGATGTAGGCGCCCTTGCAGTTGCACAGGATGGCGCCATGGCTCAGCATTACGCCCTTCGGCAGGCCGCCGGTGCCGGAGGTGTAGATGAGGCAACAGGTGTCCGAGCGCGCCGCGGCGGCGGCGACGGAGGTGGTATCATCGGGCAGGGACGCGCCCAAATCCATGGCCTCGCCCCAGCCGAGCACACGGACGTCGTTGGGCGCCGCGCCCTCGATCGGCGCCATGGCGATCACGAACCGCACCGCCGGCGCCTTCGCTACCGCCTGCATCAGCGGCTCGGCCAACCGGGCGTCGGAGACGATCACCCCCTTGGCGCCGCTGTTGGTCAGGATGTGGTGATGGTCGCCGACGGTGTTGGTGGTGTAGGCCGGCACGGCGATGCCTCGGGCCGCCATGATGGCGACGTCGCAAATGAGCCACTCGGGCCGGTTCTCCGAGACCAGCGCCACCCGGTCGCCGGCCTCGACGCCCAAGCCGCGCAGCGCCCGCGACAGCCGGCTTACCGCCTGGGCCGCGTCCGGCCAGCTCATGGCCTCCCATTCGCCGTCCCGCTTGGCCCACAGGAACGGCCGGTCGCCGCGCTCGGCGGCGACCTCGAAGAACATCGTCGCCAGGTTTTGCCATCGGCCGTAGCGTTCGGGATTCATGGCTCCTCCCCCGCATCGACGTGCCGCCGTCCGCCGGCTGCCCCTTGGCGGCCGCCCCGCGCACAGTTATATCGCTTCGTTGAGGCAAGGAAAACGCAATGACCGCGACACCGTCATCCAACGCATCCGCCGCCGCCCTGGCTCCGCCGGAGGCTGCGCCGAGGCGAGAAGCGGCCGCGCGGCCGGCCCTCGGCCGGCTGCCGAGCTGGGATCTGAGCCATCTGTACCCGGCGCCCGAGTCGCCCGAGCTCGACCGTGACCTGCGCCGGGCCGAGGCCGACGCTAAGGCCTTCCAAGACGCCTACAAGGGCCGTCTTAAAAGCCTCGACGGCGCGGCACTGGGTGCGGCGGTGGCCGAGTACGAGCGCCTCGACGAGGCGGTCTCGCGGGTGATGAGCTATGCCCAGCTCAAGTTCTCCGGCGACATGAGCGATCCCGAGACCGGCCGGTTCTACCAGACCACGCAGGAACGAGTGAACGACGTCAGCGCGCATCTCCTGTTCTTCACGCTGGAGCTCAACCGGCTCGACGACGCCGTGATCGAGCCCCGGCTCGAGGCCCCGGCGCTCCGGTACTACGCGCCGTGGATCCGGGATACCCGGGTGTTCCGTCCGCACCAGCTCGACGACGACCTGGAGCGGCTGCTGCATGACAAGCACGTGGTCGGTCGCGCCGCCTGGATCCGGCTGTTCGACGAGACCCTAGCGGGCTTACGCTTCCTGGTCGACGGGCGTAGGCTCACCTGCACCGAGGTATTGCACCTGTTGACCGACAAGGACGGCGCCACGCGGCACCGGGCGGCCACCGCCCTGGGGCAGGTGCTGGGCGAGAACCAGCGCCAGTTCGCGCTGGTCATCAATACGCTCATGAAGGACAAGGCGATCGAGGACAAATGGCGCGGGTTCGCCCGCCCGGTGGCCGCGCGCAACCTTTCCAACCTGGTCGAGGACGAGGTCGTGGACGCGCTGGCCACGGCGGTGAAGGCCGCCTACGGGGAGCTGTCGCACCGTTACTACCGTCTCAAGGCGCGCTGGTTCGACCGCGACGTCCTCGACCATTGGGACCGCAACGCGCCCCTGCCCGAGGACGATGATCGGCTGGTGCCCTGGAATGAGGCGCGCGATACGGTCTTGCAAGCCTACGCTGCATTCTCGCCCGAGATGGCGGCGGTCGGCCGCCGGTTCTTCGATGAAGGCTGGATCGACGCCCCGGTCCGGCCCGGCAAGGCCTCGGGGGCGTTCTCCCATCCCACGGTGCCCGGCGCCCATCCCTACATCCTGCTGAACTATCAGGGCCGGACCCGCGACGTGATGACGCTGGCCCACGAGCTCGGCCACGGCGTGCATCAGGTGCTGGCCGGCGCCCAGGGCCAGCTGATGGCCTCGACGCCGCTGACGCTGGCCGAGACCGCCTCGGTGTTCGGCGAGATGCTGACCTTCCGCCGGATGCTCGACGGCGAGGCGGAGCCGCGGCGGCGTCGGGTCATGCTGGCGACCAAGGTCGAGGACATGCTCAACACCGTGGTGCGTCAGATCGCGCTCTATGATTTCGAGTGTCGGCTGCATGACGAGCGCCGCGACGGCGAGCTGACGGCGGACCGCATCGGCCGCATCTGGCTCGACGTGCAGGGCGAGAGCCTGGGGCCCGCCATCCGCTTCGACGAGGGCTACCGGCATTTCTGGGCCTACATCCCGCACTTCGTGCATTCGCCGTTCTACGTCTACGCCTATGCCTTCGGCGACTGCCTGGTGAATTCGCTGTACGCGGTCTATCAGGATGCCCGGGCCGGGTTCGTGGACAAATACCTCGACATGCTGGGGGCCGGCGGCACCCGGCGGCATCGGGAGCTCTTGGCCCCCTTCGGGCTCGATGCCTCCGACCCGGGGTTCTGGTCCCGGGGCCTTGAGGTGATCGGCGGCTTCATCGACCAGCTGGAGGCCGACGCGTGAGCCAACCCCCGAGGCCGGGCAGCCGCGACCGGCGGCCCGAGGACGACGACAGCCTCGGCGGCCGGGTCCGGCGCTACGCCAAGGTCTCGACCACGGTGGGCGGGCTTGCCGCCCGCATGGCCGGGGCGCGCTTGCTCGGCATCGATCTCGACCGCGAGCGCAACGCGGCCGAGATCAAGGCGGTGCTGGGCGGGCTCAAGGGGCCGCTGATGAAGGTGGCGCAGCTCATGGCCACCATCCCGGACGCGCTGCCCGACGAGTACGTGGCCGAGCTCATACAGCTGCAGGCCAACGCGCCGTCGATGGGTTGGCCGTTCGCGCGCCGGCGCATGGCGGCGGAGCTCGGCCCCGACTGGCGGAAGAAGTTCCGCAGCTTCGAGCGCACGGCGGCGCACGCGGCGTCGCTGGGCCAGGTGCACCGCGCGGTCGGCACCGACGCCCGGCGGCTAGCCTGCAAGCTGCAGTATCCGGACATGCGCTCGGTGGTCGAGGCCGACCTGCGGCAACTGAAATTGGCGTTCACGCTTTACGAACGTTACGACAAGGCCCTCGACACCCGGCAAGTGCATCTCGAGATCGCGGCCCGGCTGCGCGAGGAGCTCGACTACGGGCTCGAGGCGCGGCACATGGCGCTCTACGCCGACATGCTCCAGGACGAGGCCTGCGTGCACGTGCCCGAGGTGGTCAAGGACCTCTCCACCGACCGGCTGTTGACCATGACCTGGCTCGACGGCGAGCCCTTGCTGAACTTCGTCGAGGCGCATGCGGACAAGCGCAACCGCCTTGCCGACAACATGTTCCGGGTCTGGTACGTGCCGTTCTACTACTACGGCGTGATCCACGGCGACCCGCATCTCGGCAACTACACGGTGCATCCGGACGCCTCGGTGAATCTGCTCGATTTCGGCTGCATCCGGGTGTTCCAGGCGCCCTTCGTCCGGGGCGTGATCGACCTCTATCACGCGCTCAAGAACGATGACCGGGACCTCGCGGTGCACGCGTACGAGACCTGGGGCTTCGCCAACCTAGCGCCGGAGGTGATCGACGTCCTGAACCTGTGGGCCGAGTTCGTCTACGCGCCGCTGTTGGAGGACCGGACGCGGCGCATTCAGGAGACCGACAGCGGCCTCTACGGCGCCCGGGTGGCGAACAAGGTGCACCGCGAGCTGCGCCGGCTGGGCGGCGTCACCCCGCCGCGCGAGTTCGTGTACATGGACCGCGCCGCCATCGGGCTGGGCTCGGTGTTCCTGCGCCTTAAGGCCGAGATCAACTGGTACCGCCTGTTCCACGAGCTGATCGCCGACTTCGACGCCGACGCCCTAGCCAAGCGCCAGGCGCGAGCCCTCAAGCGCGCGGGGGTGCCGCTACCGGGGTAGCACGCACTGTCATATTCGCGGCCCGGCCTTCGGCCGGTGCATCGCCCACTCTCCGGCAGCGGAAGCCTTTATCTGGCTTGATCCAAGCACGATATCGAAGACCGCCACCGCCGATTCCGGCTCGAGCTCGGGCGACGGAGGCTGGAGGTCCACCACCAGCACGGCGCGCCCGGCAGGATCACCGACGCCGTTAAGTATGGGGTCGGTGTCATTCAGCGGCTCGCCGGAAAAGTACATCTGCGTCGTCCACGGGTCGGAGCCCGGCGCGAAGATGGCGAAATGGATGTGCGGCGGACGCACCCAGGTCGGCGAGGCGGGAAAGGGCCCGGGTTTGATGGTGCGGAACCTGTACCCACCGCTGTCGTTCACCAGGTCGTGGCCGTATCCCTGGAAGTTGGGATCGCGCGGCAGATTTTGGTCCTGGTGACGCGGGTGGCTGTAGCGGCCGAACTTGTTGGCATGCCAGATCTCGACCCTTGCACCCCGGACGGGTTTACCGGTCTGATCCAAAACGCGGCCCAAAACGTAGATGAGTCGGCCTTGGGCGCGCTCCGTGCCTCCGGGCGCGACCGCAAGGTCGTTGTCTATCGAGAGCGGCTTGAAGGGCGCATAGAATGCCCCGGGGGATTGCGGCGGAGTCGCCCGTTTCATGGCCGCGAGGGCCGCCGGCGTCCACCGACAAACGGCCAGCGCGCCCACGGCGAGAGAGGCGCCGACCATATGACGCCGCGATAGACGCGATAGATTCGTGCCGTGGGGTTTAATCATCGCGTACCTCCCCTGTGTGTCGTCGTTGCAACCTCGATGAAGCACTAATCCTCTTACCCCAGCCTCGAAGAATGGGGCATGCCCACGCGCGCCTGCGGCGGAACCCCGCCGGCGACCTTCTTGCACCGGGCCGGGTAGGCCCCGGCCGAGCGCTTTGCCTTAACCCTCGTCCTGCGACTCGATGGTGACCGGCGTCACTGTCTCCATCTCGACCGGCGTCGCGGCAGTGGTCGGAGCCGTTGCGCAACCGCCGGCGGCAAGGGCCGACGTGACAAAGGCAAGCGACGACACGGCAACGGCCGCGGCGGCCAACACGGGAAGTAGAACCTTTCTCATAGGATGGCCTCAGGTATGCGCGGTAACTACCATGATCCATTGAAGCCGCAGAGCGTCTGGTGAACTACGGGTGCGCGCATTGATCTATATCAATCCCCTCGGTCGCGTTCGTTCACTCGCGGTAAAGTGCGGACAGACTGAATATCTCGATCTGTAAGCTCTTGATTTCTGGTTATTGCTTTACGAAAAATAACAGTCTGACCCCATATCTTCGTGACGTCGACGCCCCTGGCCAGGCGCCAGGCGCGGGCGGTCAAACGCGCCTGCGTGCCGCCGCCGGGCTAGCGATGGGGCTCAATATTGGCACCGCCCGCGCATGACCCCGCCGTCGATCCCATGGTTGCCTGTTGAGCTCGGGCCAATAGCCTTGTCAATGATGGCCCGGAGGGCCACCGCCTCCGGCGGCTTCGTCATTGACAAGGGTATTGGCCCGAGCTTTTTGCCCACCATGGGATCGACGGCGGGGTGTGGCGCCGAACTCTCTGCGTCATTGTCTGCGCAAGGCCGCTGAATCCCGGTATTATCGCCGGCATGGCGAACGCACGGGGCGACGTGATCAACGTCTTCGACCGGCGGCTGGTGCGCCGGCGCCGCGACCGGGCCGCCGCCGGGCTCGCGGGCCACGACTTCCTGTTCCGGGAGGTGGCGGCGCGACTGGCCGACCGGCTGGACGACATTCGGCGGCGGTTCCCGCTGGCGCTCGACCTCGGCTGCCATGACGGGACGCTCGGCCGGGCGCTCGCCGGCAAGGGCGGCATCGAGACCCTGGTGCAGGGCGATCTGTCGCCGGCGATGGCGGCGCTGGCCCGTGCCGAGGGGGGTGCGGGCGCGCTCAGCCTGGCCCTCGACGAGGAGGCGGTGCCGTTCGCCGACATGAGCTTCGACGCGGTGTTCAGCAACCTGAGCCTGCACTGGGTGAACGACCTGCCGGGGGCGCTCCTACAGCTGCGGCGAGTGTTGAAGCCCGACGGGCTGTTGCTGGCGGCGATGTTCGGCGGCGGCACGCTGGCCGAGCTGCGCCAATGCCTCATCGAGGCCGAGATCGACACCGCCGGCGGCGCCGGCCCACGGGTCTCGCCGTTCGCCGACCTTGGCGACGCCGGCGGCCTGTTGCAACGCGCCGGATTCGCCCTGCCGGTGGTGGACACGGACACGGTCTCGGTCATCTATGCCGACCTCATGGCCCTGATGCACGACCTGCGCGGCATGGGGGAGAGCAACGCCTTGCGCGACCGGCCCGGAAAGGCCATTCGCCGCGACACTTTGGCGCGCGCGGCCGAGATCTACCACGCCCGATACGCGGACGCCGACGGCCGCCTGCCGGCGACCTTCCAGGTCCTCACGCTTACCGCCTGGGCGCCCGATCCCTCGCAACAGCAGGCGCTCCGGCCCGGCAGCGCCAAGGCCCGCCTCGCCGACGCCCTCGACGCAAAGGAGGTTTCCGCCGGTGAGAAGGCGGCGCCGGAGTAGCCTCCCCTTCCGCCTCACCGACTTGTGATTTCGGGTGGGTTTATCCGCCCTGTCGGCATCTATATGAATTTAGGAACACGCGGAGGCGCACAAATGATGCCGATTCTACGTGCGGTGTTGCTTGCCATCGGCCTGCTGATCGCACCGTTAACGGCGATCGCCCAGGACAAGGCTCCCGACAAATCGGCGCCCGAGACGGTTGAACAGCTGGTCCGCCAGATATTCTTCGCGCCGCCCGTCGACCGCCGACGCGTGCTTGCGCATCTGCGATTGCGGGGTGACACGGACGTTGTGCCGGCGCTGATTCAGGCGCTGCGCTTCTTCCAGGGCCATGCGGCGATCGCCGGCACGCTGGAGGCGCTCACCGGCGCCGCCCATGGCGCCGACTGGCATCAATGGATGCTGTGGCAGGAGATGCATCCCGAAATCGAGCCCTTCGAAGGGTTCGACGCCTTCAAGGCTGACATAATGGCGGCCATCGACCCCAACTTCCGCCTGTTCCTGCGGCGTGGTGTGAAACACGAGATACGCCTCGAGGAAATCGTCTGGGGCGGGGTGGCCAAGGACGGCATACCGGCGTTGATCAATCCCACCCTTATCGGCCCGTCGCAAGCCGATTATCTCGAAGACGACGAGCCGGTCTTCGGCGTGGCCATCAACGGCGACGCCCGCGCCTATCCGTTACGAATCTTGGATTGGCACGAGATGTTCAACGACGTGGTCGGCGGGGTGCCCGTGGCGCTCGCCTACTGTACGCTTTGCGGGTCGGGAATCCTGTACGAGACCGAGCTCGCCGGCAGGGAGCCGTTCGTCTTCGGCTCGTCCGGGTTCCTCTACCGCTCGAACAAGCTGATGTACGACCGGCAATCGAACTCGCTGTGGAACCAGTTTACCGGCCGGCCGGTGGTCGGCCCGCTCACCGGCTCGGGCATCGAGCTCAAGGTGCGGCCCGTCACGATCACGAGCTGGAAGAGCTGGCTTAAACGCCACCCCAACACGAAGGTGTTGTCGTTGGACACCGGTTACGACCGCGACTACCGGCCGGGGCGGCCCTATGGCCGGTATTTCGCGAGTCCGGACCTGATGTTTCCGGCGCTGGTCGCCGACGTGCAGTTGAAGCCCAAGGACTATGTCTTCGCACTGCGCGTCGGCGGGCACGAGAAGGCTTGGCCGCTCTCGGTTTTCGACGGTGGCAAGGTAATCAACGACCAAGTCGAAGGTCTCGACGTGGTGCTGATCGGGGAGGCGGCCAGCCGTACCGTGCGCGCCTACAGCGCCGACGGCCACGATTTCACGGCGGCCGCGGACGGGCTCGACAGCATGCTTTCGGAGGGTAAGGTCTGGAAGGTCGAGGAGGAAGCGCTGATCGGCCCCGCGGGCGAGCGCCTCGAGCGTCTCCCCGGCCACATCGCCTACTGGTTCGCCTGGAGCGGTTTCCGCGGTGGCAAGCCCCTCTACGGCGTTCCCTGACCGACGGTGTTGACCTAGGTCAATGTCGCGGGCGGGGGTGTTCCGCTATGCGGTTGCTCACTCTTGCACGAGGCCGGTGGGCGGCAATGCGACGGATTGTGTTGGGCATGGCGACGGTGGCGCTGCTATGGGCGGTGCAGGCCAAGGCGGGCGACCCCGAGGAAGGGGGCCGGCTGGCGCGGCAGTGGTGCGCCGAGTGCCACCTAGTCGGCCCGGGCGACAACCAGGCGGTGGCCGCCGCGCCCACATTCCAGGCGCTCGCCAACGATGTACGGAAGACGCCGGATTACCTTCGCGCCTTCCTCGTGCGACCGCACGAGCCGATGCCGCCGCTCAGCCTATCGCGGCGGGAGATCGACGACCTGATCGCCTACATCATAAGCCAGAAGTAGGCCCGGCGGCCGGCCGGCGGTAGGCCACCAGGTTGGTGCCGGCCAGATGCACCAGCGCGTGGCGGCGGTTGAGCTCGTTCAGGGCCCGCCAGACCCCCGGCGCGCGTCGGGGCCCGTGGTAGTCGTGCCACAGCACCAGCCCGCCCGGCCGCACCATGCGCAACGCCTTCTCGGAATCGCTCTTGACGTAGGAATAGGCGTGGCTGCCGTCGACGAACACCAGGTCGCAACGACCGACATACGGCGTCTCGTCGAACGCCTTGCTGTCGCCGTAGAGCTGCTCGATCTTGCTCGCCTCCGGGGTGCCGGAGTAGAGGAAGTCGGAGAAGCCGGATTCTTCCGCCGCCACTCGCGCCGCCGCCGGGTCGTCGTCGGTGCCGGCCGCGTACTGGCTCACCTGGCCGGGGGCCAGCGTCAGCGTCGTGACCACCGCGTCCGGCGGTGCGTTGGCCGCCCACATGTACGTGGTCCTGCCGGTGCAGGTGCCGAACTCGAACAGCCGCCGCGCCCGTTTGGCCAGCACCGCGAGGATCCAATATTCGACGTCGCCGAGGCCCCCGGTGACCGGCAGGTTGCCGCGCCCGACGAAGCGCACCTCGGCCGCCAGCCCCGGGCCGAACGGACCGCAGCGGAAGGCCTCGTCGAAGGCGTCGATCGCCACCTTGCGGATCGGCCACGGGCCGATCAGGCCGCGCTGCTTGCGGGCGTTGCGGGTGCGCACGATGTAGCCGGCCATGACCACGACCAGGGCGCCGAGCAGCAGGCTCAGCCCGGCCAGGAAATACAGCATCAGCGCGCCCGTCAGAGTAGGTCGCGCAGCATGGCGACCAGGCCCAAGTCGGCCGGCGGCATGGGGTAGTCGCCGAGGCGCCGCGGCCGCACCCAGGCCACGCGCTGGCCCTCCCTCGGCGTCGGCGTGCCCTCCCAGACCCGGCACAGATAGAGCGGCATCAGCAGGTGGAAGTCGTCGTAGCGGTGCGAGGCGAAGGTGAACGGGGCCAGGCAGCTGGCCGATACGTCGATCCCCAGCTCCTCCTTGAGCTCCCGTACCAGCGCCGCCTCCGGCGTCTCGCCGGGCTTAACCTTGCCGCCCGGGAACTCCCAGCTCCCGGCCATCGGCCGGCCCGGCGGCCGCTGGGCCAGCAACACCCGGCTGTCCGGATCGACCAGCGCCCCGGCCGCGACCAGCACCACCGGCACCGCCGCCGGCGCCGGTGCGACCTCGGGCCTGCCGGCCTCGGAGGCGCCGCGCGGCGGAGCGCCGGCGCCGTGCTGGCCCTGGGTGATGGCGTAGATGGCCACCGGGCGCACCCCGCCGCGGGCGCGATAGTCGCGGCTGCCCTTGCGCTCGAAGCGCATGCCGAGCTTCTCCAGCACCCTGACCGAGGCCTTGTTGTGGGCCAGCGTGGTGGCGCTCACCCGTTTAAGCCCAAGCCCCTCGAAGGCATAGCTGAGGATCGCCGCCGCCGCCTCGGTGGCGAAGCCCTGCCCCCAATACGCACGGCCGATCCAATAGCCGAGCTCGGCGCTGCGGCCGTGCAAGGACAGCGTCAGACCGACCGCGCCCAGGAGACCGCCGCCGTCGCGCCAGGTGACGGCCAGCGTGACCTCGCTGCCGGCGGCCAGGCCGCGGCGCGTGTGGTTGATCCAGTCCACGGCCGCGTCCTTGCCGTACGGATAAGGCACGTTGGGCAACAGGCGCGCCACCTCCCAGTCGCCGGCCAGCCGCCGGACATCGGTGGCATCGCCGACCTCGAACGGGCGCAACAGCAGCCGTTCGGACTCGATCGGGGCGAACCGCACCTCGCCCGGCGCGTGCGCCGCGCCTTCAGCTTCGGTAATCGGCATTGATGCTGATATAGCCGTGGGTCAGGTCGCAGGTCCAGACCGTGGCCCGGCCGCGGCCGAGCCCCAGGTCCACCGCGATGTCGATCATGCGCCCCTTCATATGCCGGGCCACCGGGGCTTCGTCGTAGTCCGGGCGCCGCCGTCCGTTCTCGGTGACGGGCACGCCGCCGATGGAGATATTGAGCTGGTCGCGATCGGCCTTCTCCCCGGCCTTGCCGACGGCCATGACGATACGGCCCCAGTTGGCTTCGCCGCCGGCGATCGCGGTCTTAACCAGCGGCGAGTTGGCGATCGTGAGCCCGACCCGGCGGGCGGCGCGCGCCGAGGCGGCGCCGCCCACGGTGATGGTGACGAACTTCTGCGCCCCCTCGCCGTCGCGCACGATCTGCTGCGCCAGGTCGATCGCCAGCTCCTCGAGCCGGCCGGCGAAGTCGCCGAGCAACCGGTCGCCGGCATCGGCGCCCGGCGGATGCGCCGCCCGGCCGGTCGCCGTCATGAGCACCGTGTCGCTGGTCGAGGTGTCGCCGTCGACGGTGATGCAGTGGAACGAGCGGTCGGCGGCGCGCTTCAAGAGGCGCTGCAGCACCGGTGCCGGAATCGCCGCGTCGGTGAACAGGAAGGCCAGCATGGTCGCCATGTCCGGCCCGATCATGCCGGCCCCCTTGGCGATACCGTTGATGGTCACCTTAACGTCGCCGATCAATGCGCCGCGGCTGGCTCCCTTCGGGTAGGTGTCGGTGGTCATGATCGCCGCCGCCGCGTCCTCCCAGCCGTCCTCGGCGAGCTTTCCGGCCAGCCCCGGCAGAGCGCCGGCGATGGCTTGGTCCGGCACCGGCACGCCGATCACCCCGGTCGAGGCCGGGAACACCGCCAACTCGGCACAGCCGAACAGCCGGGCGGCCGCGGCCACTGTGTGCCGCACCACGGCATCGCCGCTCTGCCCGGTAAAGGCATTGGCGTTGCCCGAGTTGACGACGAGCGCCCGGGCCTCGCCGCCGGCCAACGCCTTGCGGCACCATTCCACCGGCGCCGACGGGCACAGCGAGCGAGTGAACAGGCCGGCCACCGTGGTCCCCGGGACCAGCTCGGCCAGGAACAAATCCCTGTCTCCGGAGGGCTTCAGCCCGCAGGCGGCGCTCGCCAGCCGGACGCCGGCGACCGGCGGCATGGCGGGAAACCCGGCCGGGGCCAGCGGCGAGACCTGGCTCATTCCGGGGTTGCCGGCGCCGGGGCGCCCGGCGCCCCGAGCCCGGCCGGCGGGTCGAACATGCCCTCCGGGGCGGTGGTGCCGTCGATGTTGAAGCGGGTGATGCGCGCGTCGCGGCGCAGCTCCTCAATGAGCTCCGCAATGACCTGCTTCGACAGCGCGGTCACCAGCTCGTCACGGACCTTCTCATACGAAAGCGGCTCCACCTTGCGCACCTCTTCGACCTTGATGACGTGCCAGCCGAACGGTGACTCGACCGGCTCCTCGCTGAAGGTGCCGGGCTGCATGCCGAACGCCGCGTCGGAGATCTCGCGCATGACCTCATCGGGCCTGAAATGGCCGAGATTTCCGCCGTCGGCCGCCGACGGCCCGATCGACCGGGTCTTGGCCAGCTCCACGAAGTCGGCCCCGGCCTTGAGCTCCGCGATCACTTCCCACGCCTCGGCCTCGGTCTCGACCAGGATGTGGCGGGCGCTGACGCCGCGGACCGCCGGGTTCTGCTCCAGATACGCCCGGTAACGTTCTTGCACCGCCTCCTCGGTCACCCGCGCCCTGACGTAGCGATCCAAGAGCTCTTCCTGTATGACGCGATTGCGCAGCCCGGCGACGCGCCGGCGCACCTCGGGGTCGGTGTCCAGTCCGCGCTTGAGCCC
>JBHICX010000029.1:0-13116 GCA_046759805.1 Kiloniellales bacterium
GAGCGCGTCGCGGTCGATGCCCTCGATCGGGGTCTCGCCGGCGGCGTAGACATCGGCGACGATCACCGTATCGGCGTCGTTGAAGCAGGTGCAGAAGTCGTCGAACAGAGTCTCGAGGCGGGTGTAGCGGTGCGGCTGCACGACCGCGATCACCCGGCCACGGCAGGTGGCCCGGGCGGCCTTCAGCACGGCGCTGATCTCCACCGGATGGTGGCCGTAGTCGTCGATCACCGTGATGCCGCCGGCCTCGCCGGTGCAGGTGAAGCGCCGCGTGACCCCGGCGAAATCGGCCAGCGCGGCCCGCATGACCTGGTCGTCGATGCGCATCTCGGTGGCCACCGCGATCGCGGCCAGCGCGTTCTGCACATTGTGCTCGCCGAGCATCGGCAGCCTCAGGCCCGGCAGGGTGCGGACCGTTCCTTCGCCCGGCTCGGTGATGCGCACGTCGAATCCGCAGCCGGCCGGCTGCATATGCAGGCCGACGGCGCGGATACCGGCCTGGGGGCTGAAGCCGTAGGTGACGACCTTGCGGTCCGACAGCCGTGGGATCAGCGTCTGCACCACCGGGTGGTCGATGCATAGCGCCGCGAATCCATAGAACGGGATGTTCTCGAGGAACGACGCGAAGGCGCCGTTCAAGGCATGCACCGAGCCGTAGAAATCAAGGTGCTCCGGGTCGATATTGGTGACCACGGCGATGGTGGCCGGCAGCCTGACGAAGGTGCCGTCAGACTCGTCGGCCTCCACAACCATCCAGTCGCCGGCGCCGAGTCGGGCATTGGTGCCATAGGCGTTGATGATGCCGCCGTTGATCACGGTGGGATCGAGCCCCGCCGCCTCGAACACCGCGGCGATCAGCGACGTGGTGGTGGTCTTGCCGTGGGTGCCGCCGACCGCGACCGACCATTTGAGGCGCATCAGCTCGGCCAACATCTCGGCCCGCCGCACCACCGGGATATGCCGAGCGCGGGCCTCGACGACCTCGGAGTTGTCGTCCTTCACCGCCGAGGAGACGACCACCACCTGCGCCTGGCCCACGTTCCCGGCCCGGTGGCCGATCTCGATCGGCACACCGAGCGATTTGAGCCGCTTGACGTTGCTGTTCTCGGCCAGGTCGCTGCCCTGAACCCGGTAGCCGAGATTGTGCAGGATCTCGGCGATGCCGCTCATGCCGATGCCGCCGATGCCGACGAAATGCAGGGTGCCGATGGAAAGCGGAAGCGCCTTCATGCCGCCGCCTCCCGACTGACCGGCGGCGCGTCGACCCGGTTGCCGCCCGCCGGAATGAGTCCGGTCACCACGTCGGCCAGGCGCTGCGCCGCATCGGGTTCGCCCAGCGCCCGTGCCGCCCGCGCCGCCGCGGCCAGCTGCTGCGGATGGGTCAGCAGCGACTCCAGCCTTTGTGCCAGCGCCTCGGCGGTGAACGAGGCGTTGGGCATGACCCAGGCGCCGCCGGCGTCGGCGAGCGCCCGCGCGTTCACGGTCTGATGCTTGTCGGTGGCAAAGGGATAGGGGGCAATCACCGCCGGCCGGCCGGCGGTGGTGATCTCGGCCAGGGTCGAGGCGCCGGCACGGCAGATCAACAGCTGGGCGCCGGCCAGCCTCTCTGGCACGTCGGGGAAGAACGGCGCCAGTTCGGCTTCGACGCCGATGGCGTCATAGGCGGCGCGGGTCTCGGCGAGCGTGCGCTCGCGGCACTGCTGCGTCACCCGCAGCCGCGCCCTGAGCCGGGCCGGCAGCGCGGCGATGGCCGCCGGGACCACGGTCGAGAACACGTGGGCGCCCTGGCTGCCGCCGATGACCAAAAGCGACAGCGGCCCGTCAGCGACGAGGGTCGGGTAGGGCACGTCACCGAGGGCCGCTATCGCCGCCCGCACCGGGTTTCCGGTGCGGATGACCTTGTGGCGGTGCGCCGGGGCGATGTGGGTGACCTCGGCGAAGGAAGTCGCGATCTTATCCGCGCGCGGCGCCAGTAGACGGTTGGCGCGGCCGAGAACGGCGTTCTGCTCATGGATCACGCTGGCGGCGCCGTACAGCGACGCGGCCAACATCGTTGGCACCGAGGCATAGCCGCCGAAGCCGACGGCGGCGGCCGGGCCGAGCCTGCGCATCAGCCGCACCGCCTCCACGGTGCCAAGCCCGAGCCGAGCGAACGCCACCGCCTTGCGCGCAACCCCGTGGCCACCGAGGCCGGCGGCGTGGACGCGATGGGTCTCGAGCTCGCCGAGCGGCCCCTCGAATCCGGCGCCGCGCCGGTCGGTGACCAGCACCAGGTGGTAGCCGCGGCCCATAAGCTCGCGCGCCAGCGACTCGGCCGGGAACAGGTGGCCGCCGGTGCCGCCGGCCGCCAGCACCACGCTTTGGCGGCGCCCGCTCACGGCCGGTCTCCCAGCTGGGCGCGGTGGCGGGTCAGCGCCAGAAACATGCCCATGCCAAGGGACAGCGCCAAGAGCGACGAGCCACCATAGGACAGGAACGGCAGCGTCATGCCCTTGGTCGGTATGAGCTGCACGGTCGACGCCAGGTTGATGAGCGCCTGCACGCCGAACTGCACCAACAGGCCGCAGGCCGCCAGCGCCACGAAAGGGTTGGATTCCTCGAGCAAGCGCCCGAAGCCGCGCAACACCACGAAGGCGAACAGGCCCACGATGGCGAGGCAGGCGACGAGCCCGAACTCCTCGCCGGCGACCGCGAACACGAAATCGGCATGGGCGTCCGGGATGTGTTGCTTCACCGTGCCCTCGCCGGGGCCGCGGCCCAACAGACCGCCGTTCCTGAACGCCTCCAGGGCACGGTCGATCTGGTAGCTGTCGCCCGACGCCGGATCGAGAAACCGGTCCACACGGCTGGCCACGTGCGGGAACACCATGTAGGCGCCGAACAGCACCGCCAGGCCAAGCACCGCGAACACCCCGACCCAGCCCAGCGACAGCCCGGCGACGCAGAACTGGGTGTACCAGACCACGGAAACCACGAACGCCATGCCCAGGTCTGGCTGCATCAACAACAGGACGAACACCGCCAGGTAGAGCAAGGTGGCCAGGGCGTTGCCGGGAAACGGCACCTGCTGCGCGCGCCGCGAGCGATGGTGCTCGGCGAACATCCAGGCCGCCACCACGGCGAACGCCGGCTTGACGAACTCGGACGGCTGCAAGGTGAAGCCAGCGAGGCTGATCCAGCGGTTGGCGCCCTTGATCTCCGGGCCGGCAGCGATGGTCGCGGTAAGAAGCGTTACGGCGGCGATGAAGGTGATGAGAGCCAGTCGCCGCACGCCGCGCGGTGACAGCAACGAGACGGCGAACAGCACCGCCACCGCCGGCAGCAGCAGCAGCATGTGCCGGCGCACGAAATGGAACGGGTCGAGGTCCAGGCGGGTGGCCACCGGCGGACTGGCGGTTACGCTCAGGATCATCCCGGTGACGATCAGCAGTATGAGCACCGCCAGGGTCCAGCGATCGACGGTCCACCACCAGCGGCCAAGGGTCGAAGTGTCGGTGCGGGCCAGCGCGCTCAATCCTGCATCCCCTGAAATTCGAGCGGATCCAAGTGCTCGCCCGGCAGCGCTTCGACCAGGCGCCGAAAGGTGTCGCCGCGGTCTTCGAAGTCCTTGAACTGGTCGAACGAGGCGCAGGCCGGCGACAGCAGCACCACCGGCCGCGGCCGCTGCTGCCGCAGCGCCAGCCGGTGCGCCTTCTCCATCGCCCTCTCCAACTCCCCGCAGCGCGTGAGCCGGACCTTGCCCTCGAGCAACGCGGCGAAGCGCTCTGTCGATTGGCCGATCAGGAAGGCGTGCGCGATGCGGGGGTAGTAGGCATCGAGCCCGGCCAACCCGGCCTGCTTCGCCTGGCCGCCAACGATCCAATAGATGTCGTCGTAGCAAGCCAGCGCCTTCGCCGCCGCGTCCGGGTTGGTGGCCTTCGAGTCGTTGACGTAAAGCACACCGTCGACCACGGCAATCAGCTCCTGTCGGTGGGACAGCCCGGCATAGCTGTTGATCGCGGCGACGGCGACCGGCGGCGTGATGCCGACCGACTTCACCGCCGCATAGGCCGCGGCGGCGTTCTGCCAGTTGTGCCAGCCGACAAGGCTCAGCACCCGGCCCATGTCGATCACCGCCGTCTCCTTGCCGTCGGTGTCGTCATAAAGCCAGCCGTCGCGGACGAAGACGCCGCCGTGGGCGCGGGTTTTGCCCGAGATCGGGATCACCATCTGGTCGCCCACCTCGGCCAGCGCCCGGCGGATCGCGGCGCAGTGCTCGTCATCGATGCCGACCACGGCGGTGCGCGGCATCGTCTGGCGGTGGAAGATGATCCGCTTGGCGGCAAGGTAGCCGGCCATGTCGGCGTAGCGATCCAGATGATCCGCGCTGATATTGAGCAGCACGGCGACGTCGAAGGTGATCGAGCGCGTCAGCTCGAGCTGGAAGGACGACATCTCGAGGACGTAGCTGCCGCCCGGGCCGACCGGGTCCAGCGCCAGCGCCGGGGTGCCGAGATTGCCGCCGACCTGCACCTCGCGGCCCGCCATCTCCATGACGTGGCCAATGAGTGCGGTGGTGGTCGACTTGCCGTTGGTGCCGGTGACGCCGAGATAGCCGGCGTCGGGCAGGGCGCGGCCGAGCAGCTCGATGTCGCCGATGACCTCGACCCCGGCGGCATCGGCCAGGGCCACCGTCGGGTGCGGCTCCGGGTGGTGCAAGGGAACGCCCGGGCTCAGGATCAGCGACGCCGGCTCCGTCCAGTCGCAGTTTGCGAGGTCGACCAGCGGAATGTCCTCCTTCGCGGCGGCCTCCCGGCACTCCGGCGCATCGTCCCAGGCCCAGACTTCCGCACCGCCGGCGATCAGCGCCTTGGCGGCCGCCAGCCCGGAGCGGCCGAGCCCCATGACCGCCACCGTCAAGCCGTGCATGTAGGACACATCGATCATCGCCGCGGCGGCCCCGGCTATCGCAGTTTCAAGGTGGCAAGCCCGCACAGCGCCAGGATCGCGGCGATGATCCAGAAGCGGATGACGATGGTCGGCTCCGCCCAGCCCTTCTGCTCGAAGTGGTGGTGCAGCGGCGCCATGCGGAACACCCGCCGCCCGGTCAGCCGGAACGACACCACCTGGACGATCACCGAGACGGTCTCGAGCACGAACAGCCCGCCGATGATGGCCAGCACCAGCTCGTGCTTGGCGGCCACCGAGATCGAGCCCAGGGCGCCGCCCATGCCCAGCGACCCGGTGTCGCCCATGAACACCATCGCCGGCGGCGCATTGAACCACAGGAAGCCGAGCGCCGAGCCGACCAGGGCGCCGCAGAACACGGCGAGCTCCCCGGTCCCCGGCACATGGTGGATCTGCAGGTAGCTGGAGAAGTTGGCGTGCCCGACCAGATAGACGATGAAGCCGAACGACGCGGCGGCGATCATCACCGGCATGATGGCCAGGCCGTCGAGCCCGTCGGTGAGGTTGACCGCGTTCGAGGCGCCGACGATGACGAACGCCGCGAACGCCAGGTAGAACCAGCCGAGGTCGATGAGCACTGCCTTGAGGAACGGGAGCGCTAGGCTGGTCGCCAAGGGCTCGCGGGTGAGCTCGACGATCATGAAAGTGGCGCCAAGGCCGATCACGATCTGCATCACCAGCTTCAGCCAGCCGGGAAGCCCGTAGCTCGACCGCCGGGATACCTTCAGGTAGTCGTCGGCGAAGCCGACGGCGCCGAAGCCGACGGTAACCAGCAGCACGGCCCAGACGAAGCCGTTGGTGACGTCGGCCCACAGCACGGTGGAGAGGGCGATCGCCAGCAGGATCATGACTCCACCCATGGTCGGCGTTCCGGCCTTGCGGAAATGTCCCGTCGGCCCATCGTTGCGGATCGGCTGGCCTGCGCCCTGACGGTTGCGCAAGAGCCGGATGATGATCGGCCCAATAATGAACGAGACGATGAGCGCG
Source organism: Kiloniellales bacterium (assembly GCA_046759805.1). GTDB lineage: Bacteria > Pseudomonadota > Alphaproteobacteria > JBHICX01 > JBHICX01 > JBHICX01. The sequence continues at coordinate 5,935 of JBHICX010000029.1, forward strand.
GTGATGATGGCGCCGCCGGTGCGGAAGGTGATGTAGCGGAACAGGTTGAACGGACCGAACAGGTCCGCCAGCGGGAACAGGAAATGCAGCAACATCGGCCACCGCCTTGCCTAGCTTTGATTCACCGCCAGCGAGGGTGGGCCGTGGCCGGCCTCGGCGGCGCCGAGCGCCGCCACCACCACGGCCATGCGGCTGCCCAGCGATCCTTTCACCATCACCACGTCGCCGGGCCGCACCGCCGCCGCCACCAGCGGCGCCAGGGCGGCGCTGTCGGGCGCGTGATCGGCGCGCATCGCCGCCGGCAGGGCGGCGTGCAGGCGGGCCATGTCGGCGCCAGCGGTGAACACCAGGTCGATGCCGCCCTCCGGCAGCTCCGCGATGTCCCTGGCCAGGGCCCGGTGCATATCGCCGCTGGCGCGGCCGAGCTCGAGCATGTCGCCCAGCACCGCGATGCGCCGTCCGGCCGGCCCGGGCCCGGACGCCGCCAGCACCCGCAGCGCCGCCACCATGGACGCCGGCGACGCGTTGTAGCTTTCGTCGATCAGCTCGAAGCTGCCCTCCGGCAGCCACAACCGCGATTGCTGCCCGCGGCCCTCGAGCGGCTCCAGCCGGGCCAGCGCCTCGGCCGCCACCGCCGGGTCGGCGCCCGCCGCCCACACTGCGGCCAGGACGGCGAGGCTGTTCAACACATTGTGCCGTCCCGGCAGGGCCAGCCGGTAGTCGACGGTCCGACCGGCCAGCGAGGCGGTAACGGCGCTGCCGGCGGCCTCCAGCGTGCAATCGACCAGCCGCACCTCGGCCTCCGGGTGGGCGCCGAAGCCGATCACCCGGCTGAGGCCGGCGGCGGCAACCCGAAGCCGCGAGAAATACCGGTTGTCCCGGTTCAACACCGCGATGCCGGCAGGAGTCATGCCGTCGAACATCTCCGCCTTGGCGTCGGCGATCTCATCCACCGAGTCGAAGAACGCCAGGTGCACCGGCTCGACGGCAGTGATCACGGCGATGTCCGGACGCACCATCCGCGCCAGCGGGGCGATCTCGCCCGGGTGGCTCATGGCGATCTCGAACACGCCGTAGGCCGCGTGCGCCGGCATGCGGGCCAGGCTGAGCGGCACCCCCCATTGGTTGTTGAGGTTGCCCTCACTGGCATATGTGGGGCCCTGGCCTTCGAGCGCGAGCCGGAGTGCCTCCTTCGTGCCGGTCTTACCGACGCTTCCCGTCACCCCAATGATGGTCGCACGGACGCGCTCCCGCCCGCCTCGGGCCAGGGCCTCCAACCCGGTCATGGTGTCGTCCACTTCGAGCAGCGGCGCCGCTTCCGCCACCGCCCGCGGCCGGCGGCTGACCATCGCCGCCGCGGCGCCGCGGGCGAGCGCCTGCGCCGCAAAATCGTGGCCGTCGAAATTCGGTCCCTTGAGCGCCACGAACAGCTCCCCCGGCGCAATGCTGCGGCTGTCGATGGAGACACCGACGGCGGCCCACGGGGCGGTGATCTTGCCACCCGTCGCCGCCGCCGCCTGCTCGGAGGTCCATAGGGCCGGCTTACTCATCCATCGTCCCGCGCCGCCGGCAGCGCCCCGACAACCCGGCGCGCCACCTCCACCTCGTCGAACGGCAACACGCGTTGGCCCACGATCTGTCCGCTCTCGTGGCCCTTGCCGGCGATCAGCAGCAGGTCCTCGGCCTTGAGCGGCTCGGCGGCGGCGCGAATCGCCTCCGCCCGATCGCCGATCTCACGGGCGCGGCGGCAGCCGCCGAGGATCTGGCGACGGATCGCGGCCGGATCCTCGCCGCGCGGATTGTCGTCGGTGACCACCACCTCGTCGGCCAGACGTTCGGCGATGCGGCCCATCAGCGGCCGCTTGCCCCGGTCGCGCTCGCCGCCGCAGCCGAACACGACAATCAGCCGCCCGTGGACGTGCCGGCGCAGCGCTGCGAGCACGGTTTCCAGCGCATCGGGGGTATGGGCGTAATCGACATAGATGGGCGCGCCCCGCGGATGAACGGCGGCGCGCTCGAGACGACCCGGAACGCCGACCAGCCGTGCGCAGGCGGCCAGCGCGGCGCTCGGTTCGACCCCGGTGGAGACGGCGAGGCCCAAGGCACACAGGACGTTGAATGCTTGAAACGTGCCAACCATGGGGAGGGGCATGGTTTGGGCCTCGCCGAACACGGTGACCTCGAGGCGCTGTCCGCCGGCCTGCGGGGTGATCCCGTCGAGCCGGATGTCGGCGCCCTTGCGGCCGAAACTGATGACCCGGTGCCGACGCGCTTGGCACACCCGGCTGAGGGCCGCGTACCGCGGCGCGTCGGCGTTGAGCACGGCCACCCCGCCTGGTGCCATGACCTGGTCGAACAGACGCCGCTTGGCGGCGAAGTAGGCGTGCATGGAGCCGTGGTAGTCGAGATGGTCGCGTCCGAGATTGGTGAAACCGGCCGCGGCCACGCGCACGCCGTCGAGCCGGCGCTGGTCGAGCCCATGGCTCGACGCCTCCAGCGCCAGGTGCTCGACGCCGGCCGCCGCCAGCCCCTTCAACTCGGCGTGCAGCGCCACCGGGTCGGGCGTGGTCAGCCGGCCCGCCGGGGCCACCGACCGACCGAGGTGGGCGGCGGTGATGCCGAGCGTGCCCAGGGCCGCGGCCCGGTGGCCGGCCGCGGCCCAGATCTGGCGCGTGAAGCTGGCCACCGATGTCTTGCCGTTGGTGCCGGTGACCGCGGCCACGGTGTGCGGCTGGGGGCCGTAGAACCGCGCCGCCATCAGAGCCAGGCCGCGGCGCGGGTCGGCGTCGGCCACCAGGGGAACCGGCCGCGCCACGGCGGTACCCGGCGGCGCCAGCACCGCGACGGCGCCGCGCTCGATGGCCTGGTCGATGAAGTCGCGCCCGTCGAGCCGGGTCCCGGGCAACGCCGCGAACAGGTATCCCGGGCGCACCCGACGGGAGTCCGCGGCCAGGCCGACGATGTCCGGATCCTTCAACGCCTCTGCCGCTTGCACCTTCGCCTCGCCCCCTTGGAGAAGCGCCGTCAGCCGCACCTAGGCACTAACCTCCGCGCAACTGCGCCGTGATCAACGGGTCACCTTTCGGCGCCGGCCGCCCGGGCCCGATCGGTACGATGCCGACCAGCGGCGCCATGCGCTCGACTATTCGGGCCACCACCGGGGCGGCGACCCAGCCGCCGGTGGCATAGCCGTGGGTTTCCGCGTTGCCCTTGGGTTCGTCGACCATGACCATCAGCACGTAGCGCGGCGCCTCGATCGGCAAGGCGGCGACGAACGAGGACAGGCGCACGTCGCTTTGGTAGCGGCCGGTGTCGTCGGGCTTCTCGGCGGTCCCGGTCTTGCCGCCGATCCAGTAGCCGGGCACCCGCGCCTGGCGCCCGGTGCCGCGCTCGACCACCAGGCGCATCAGGGCGCGCATGTGGGCCGAGGTGCTGGCCTCGAGCACGCGCTCGCCGGGGCCGACCGCCTGCGGGTCCTGCTCGAGCAGGGTCGGCGGGCGGAGAATGCCGCCGTTCACCAGCGCCGCGGCGCCGAGGGCGAGTTGCAGCGGGCTCACCGCGATGCCGTGCCCGTAGCCGATGGTGAGCGTGTTGATCTCACGCCATCGTGCCGGGAACAGGGGGGCGCCCACCTCGGGCAACTCGATCGACGCCGGGCGCAACATGCCGAGACGGTCGAGATACGCGCGCTGTTTGCCGCCGCCCACGTCGCGCGCCATCTTCGCGGCGCCGATGTTGGACGAGAATATCAGGATCTCGGGAACCGTCAGCCAACGCGATTTGGCATGGTAGTCGGTGATGGTGAAGCGCGCGACCCGCAAGGGACGGGTGGCGTCGTACCCCTCGTCGAGCCCGACCACGCCGGCGTCGAGCGCCATTGCCACGGTGAACAGCTTGAAGATCGACCCCAGTTCGTAGATGCCAAGCGTGGCCCGGTTGAAACGGCTCTCGGGTTCGGCCGCGGCGGGAGTGTCCGGGTCGAAATCGGGCAGGGACACCAGGGAGATGATCTCGCCGCTGGCCACGTCGAGCACCACGGCGCAGCCGCCTATGGCCCGAAAACCAGCCACCGCCGCGGCCAGCTCCTCATGCACGATGTGCTGGAGGCGGATGTCGATGGACAGCCGCAACGGCTCCGGGTAGCCGCGCAGGATGTCGTCGAAGCTCTTCTCGATCCCGGCGATGCCGCGATTGTCGATGTTGGTGTAGCCCAGCACGTGCGCGGCCAGGGGGCCGTGCGGATAGACCCGGCGCTGTTCGCGTATGAACTCGAGGCCCGGGATGCCGAGCCGGTTGATCTCGTACTGTTGGCGCGGCGTCAGCTTGCGCCGGATCCAGACGAAGCTGCGGTCGGAGGTGAGCCGCCTCGACAGCCACTCGGGGTCGAGGTCCGGCAGCACCCGCGACAGCCGTTCCGCCGCATCCGCGGGGTCGATCACCAGCTTCGGGTTGGCATACAGCGAGGCCGACCAGATCGTCGTCGCCAGCAGTACGCCGTTGCGGTCGAGGATGTCGGCGCGGCCGGCCTCGAGGCCCGAGGCCTGGCGCGCGTTGGCCAGGCGCGGCTCGTCATTCCCCTCCAAGAGGCTGACGAAAATGAGACGCGCGCCGATGGCCAGGAAGGCGACGGTGAACAGGGTGGCGGTAACCAAGAGGCGCTTGCGGCGGGGATCCGGCGTCTGCCGGCCAAGCGATTGCAAGGTCGGGCGGCGCAGACTGGCGGGCGTCCGCGGCACCGGTTCCGGAATGTCGAGCTGCGGCTCGCTTCCGGCGTTGCCGCGAGGCCGGTTCATTCGCCGACCCTGATCCGCACCAGCGTCGCCGACGGCCCTGCCCCGGCCCGCGCCGGCACCTCGCCGATGTCGAGGACCTGATCCGCCTGCACCGGCCTCAGATCGAGGTATTGGTCGACGCCGCGCTGCAGCCTGGTCGGCCGGTTGAGGAAACTCCACTCCGCCTTGAGCACGTGGATCGCCTCCACATCGGTGTCGATGCTTTGGTTCAGCGCGTCGAGCTCTTTCTCCAGGGACTGCACCTCGAGCTTGAGCGCGAACAGCCCCATGACGGCGGCGGTCGCCAACCCGAGCCACATCCATGTCAGACGACCCTTCATGCCGCCCAGTCCAGGGGCCAGGGTGGCGCCGAAGTACGTTCTGCGGCCCGCAGCCGAGCCGACCGTGCCCGGGGGTTGGCACGGACCTCTGCGGCTTTGGGGGGGGTAGCCCGCCGGGACATCAGGTGGAAGGAGGGGACAGGGGTGTCCCGGCGGGCGGCTGGGGAATGCCGCGAGGCCTTTGGTTCAGCCCCGCTGCGGGCGCGCAGAAACCTCTTGACGATCCTGTCCTCCAGCGAATGGAAGGACACCACGGCCAAGCGGCCGCCGGCGGCAAGCAGCGTCTCCGCGGCGCGCAGGCCGCGGTCGAGCTCGCCGAGCTCGTCATTGACGTAGACTCGCAAGGCTTGAAAGGTGCGGGTCGCCGGATCGATCCGCGGCCTGCGGCCCATGCCCGAGGGCACGGCGGCGCGGACGATGTCGGCCAGCTCCAGGGTGCGGGTGATCGGCCGCTCGACTCGGGCGGCAACGATGGCCCGGGCGATGCGCCGGGCGTGGCGCTCCTCGCCGAAGCGGCGGATGATTCCGGCCAGCGTCGGCTCGTCGAGCCGGTTGACGGCGTCGGCGGCGCTGGGTCCCGCGGGCGTCATGCGCATGTCGAGCGGACCGTCGTTCTGGAACGAGAAGCCGCGCCCAGCATCGGCAAGCTGAATCGCCGACAGGCCGAGGTCGAGGGCCACGCCGTCGACCGACTCGATGCCGCGGGCCCGCAACAGCAGATCCATCTCGCCGTACCGGCCCTCGATCATGGTGAGACGGCCGGGAAAGGCGCGGATGAGCGCCTCGGCCCCGGCGATCGCCGCCGGGTCGCGGTCGATGCCATAGACCCGGCACGATGCCGCCTCGAGCAAGGCGCGGCTGTAGCCGCCGCCGCCGAAGGTGCCGTCGACGTAGATGGCACCGGCGCGCGGGTTCAAGGCGGCCAGCACCTCGGCCAGCATCACCGGCCGGTGTTTCGGGTCCAGTCGGCCGCCGGTGCCCATCACTCGCCCCGCGGTCGCGGGCCGGGGCTGAGCCGAATGGTCATGTCGCCCTTGGCCGCCCGCTCGCGCGCCGCGTCCTTGTATGCCTGGTAGCGCGACGGCTCCCAGACAAGGAAGGTGGCGCCCTGGCCGACGAACAGCGCCCGCTCGGTGATCGCCGCGTGCCGGGCCAGCTGGCCCGGCAGCACGATGCGGCCCTCGTTGTCGAGATTGAGCAACCGGGCCTCGGCGAAGATCAGCGAGGCGAAGTCGCGCTGTTCCTGCGAGAACTGGTCCATCTCGTCGAGGCCGTCCTGCAGGCGACGCATGCGCTCCACCGGCCAGGCCTCGATCGCCGGGTCGGTGAATGACGGGAAGGCGACGATGGCATTTTCCTCGGGGGCATTGAGCGCGGCGCGGAACGACGCCGGCACCGAAACCCGCCCCTTCCGGTCCACCTTGTTGTCGTGGGTTCCGAAGAACATCGACCGTCACCCGCTCCCTGGCTGCCGTACCGCCGCCTTGAAATCCCTGGACCCTATTCACCGGCCGAGCCTGTCGCTCCAGTCCCAGAAGGACCTGCCCCTTTCTTTGGGACTGCATGGGATATCATGGGAGATTATGGGCGTCAATGGGGCAGCGTCAAAGATTTTTTTGAATGGGGAAGAGCTCGCTAGGACCGCAGCCAGTCCTCGAATGGTTGGAGTGAGGCTCCGGCAAGCGCGAACTTTCTCGCTTCCGCTTTCATGACAAGGAATTGAGGCGCAAGTATGTTCCGGAAATGTTCGGATTTGGGCGATTTGGGCCGGGATGGGACGCCGGGGCCCCTCTCGCACCCGCGCCGGGGCGGGGATGCCCTCGACCAGATGGCGCCAGACGGTCTGTAAGCCGGGTTCTGTCCCCGACGGGCGTCGGGGGATGGCCATTCATCTGGGACGCCCGTTGCCGGACGCCTCACGCGACCTACCCGGGCGGCGGCCTGGAAACCTGCCTGCCGGACGCTGCCGGCCTGCCGCCCCTACTTGGTCTTGCTCCCGGTGGGGTTTACCGTGCCGGCCCCGTCACCGGGACCGCGGTGCGCTCTTACCGCACCCTTTCACCCTTACC
>JBHICX010000030.1:0-12970 GCA_046759805.1 Kiloniellales bacterium
CACCCACGGGATCGTATGCTATGGGTGGCCGGGTGGGGGCGTGGGCCGGTTCAGCTTGAACGGATAATGCGCTAGTCCGAAGCTCAGCGGGACTTCGGGCTGAAGCGCCGTTGGGGCCAGATAAGGCTGATCGTCTCCGGCTCGCATCCCGGCGCCGCCCAAGGCCCCTGGACCAGGTTGAAAAAAGGTATGACCTTTCGGAAATGCGCCTTTGAAACCGTGGCGTCCCCAACGGGATTCGAACCCGTGTTGCCACCTTGAAAGAGTGGAGTCCTAGGCCTCTAGACGATGGGGACGCAGGCGCACCTGAGATAGCCGGCCACGGCGGCGAAATCAAGCCGCCGCGGCGTCGTCGATGACGAGCTGCACCCCCTCGCGGCCGCGCCAGTTGTCCGGCCGCAGGTGTCCGGCGAGGTGCAGCGCCGCGCCCGAGCGGTGCCGCAGTCCCTGGCCGAGTGGGCCATCCATGGCCTTGAACGCGATCGCCTTGAGCCGGCCGCCGCCTTCGCCGGTAACGAGGCAGCGCAGGTGGCCGTCCCCGACCACGTCGGCCTTCAAAATCCGCACGTTGGCCAGGGCGAATCGGGGCTGCGGATTGCCGGCGCCGAACGGCCCCAGTCGGGCCAGGTCGCCGACCAGGGTCGTCGTCACCGCCGCCGGTTGCAGCGCCCCGTCGAGCCTGAGCTCGGGCTCCGCCGGCCGGCCGTCGGTGAGCGCGGCCACCCGCTCCATCAAGAAGCTTCGCAGCGCCGGCAGCCGGTCGGCGGCGACGGTGAAGCCGGCGGCCATCGGGTGGCCGCCGCCGTCGATCAACAGCCCCGCCTGCACCGCGGCCAGGACCGCGGCGCCGAGGTCGAGGCCGGCGACCGATCGGCCGGAGCCCTTGCCGACGCCGTCGGCGATAGCGACCACGCAGGCCGGCCGGTTGTATCGCTCGGAGAGCCGGTTGGCGACGATGCCGATCACCCCCACATGCCAGCCCTCGCCGGCGACGAAGACCAGCGGCTCGGACTGGATGCCCAGGCCCTCGACCCGGTCCACCGCTTGCGCCAGGATCTCGGCCTCGATGCGCCGCCGCTCGCGGTTGAAGCCGTCGAGGCGTTCGGCCAGCCGGCGCGCCTCTGTCTTGTCGTCGGTGGCCAGTAGCCGGGCGCCGAGCCCGGCCTCGCCCACCCGGCCGCCGGCGTTCACCCGCGGCCCCAGGACGAAGCCGGCGTGATACGCCTCCGGCGCCTGGTCGAGCCCGGCCAGGTCAGCCAGCGCCGCCAGGCCGGCATTGCCGCGCCGGGCCATGACCTTGAGCCCCTGGGCCACCAGGGCGCGGTTGACGCCGGTCAATGGCACCACGTCGCACACCGTGCCCAGCGCCACCAGGTCCAGCCAGTTCCTGAGCTCCGGCTCCGGCCGGTGGCGGTACCAGCCGGCCTGGCGCAGCCCCGGCTCACCGCCACCGCCAACAGCAACGCCACCCCGACCGCGGCCAACTGCCGGTGCGGGCTCGATTCGTCGAGCCGGTTCGGGTTGATCACCGCCACCGCCGGAGGCAGGCGCGGCTCCGCCGCATGGTGGTCGACGACGATCACGTCGAGGCCCGATTCGGCCGCCGCGGCCAGCGCCGCATGCGCGGTGGTCCCGCAATCGACGGTGATCAGCAGCGCAGCACCCTGGCGCCGCAAGTTGCGAAGCGCCGGCGCCTTCGGGCCGTAACCCTCGCGCCGGCGATCGGGAATGTACACCGTGGCCTCGGACCCGACCGCGGCCAGGAACCGGGACAAGAGCGCCGCGGCGGTGGCGCCGTCGACGTCATAGTCGCCGAACACGGCGATCGGCTCAGCCCCCGTCACTGCCGCCACCAGCCGCGCCACCGCCTTGTCCATGTCCTTGAGATGGCCCGGGTCGGGAAGCCACGCGCGCAGGGTCGGATTGAGGAAGTCCGCTGCCGCCTCCAAGTCGACGCCGCGGGCCGCCAGGATGCGGCCCAGCACCTCGGGCAAATCCAGGCGCTGCGCCAGGGCCAGCGCCAGCCGGTCGTCGGCCGGCCTGAGCCGCCAGCACTTGCCGGCAAACGAGCGTTCGACGCCGAACAGCGCCTCGCCGGGCTGGGCTGCGACGGCCCGCTCCATGCGGCCTAACGATCTTCCGCCGCCAGACCGGGCTTGCGCTCGAAGTTGTGGCGGGTCTCGATGATCCTGACGGTGCCGCTCAAGGAGCGCATCACCATCGACTGGGTGAGCGCCCCGCCCGGGAACCGATGCACGCCCTTCAGCATGGTGCCGTCGGTGACCCCGGTGGCGGCGAAGATGACATTGCCGTGAGCCATGGCGTCCAGGTCGTACTTGCGGTCAAGGTCGGTGATCCCCCACTTGGCGGCGCGCGCCTTCTCGTCGTCGTTGCGGAACACCAGCCGGCCTTGCATCTGGCCGCCGATGCAGCAGAGCGCCGCCGCCGCCAGCACCCCCTCCGGGGCGCCGCCGATGCCGAGATACATGTCGACGCCGCCTTCCGGTTGCGAGGTGGCCATGACGCCGTAGATGTCGCCGTCGGGGATCAGCATGATCCGCGCCCCGGCCTCGCGCACCTTGGCAATTATCTCTTGATGGCGCGGCCGGTCGAGGATGCAGACAACCAGGTCCGAGACCTCGGCCTTCTTGGCCCGGGCCAGCTCGCGCAGGTTGTCCCCGGGCTCGGCGTCGAGATCGACCAGCTCAGCCGGCAGCCCGCCGCCGACCGCGATCTTGTCCATGTACACGTCCGGCGAGTTGAGGAAACCACCCTTCTGGGCGAGCGCGATGACCGACAGCGCGTTCTGGCTGCCCTTGGCGGTAATGGTGGTGCCCTCCAGCGGGTCCAGCGCCACGTCGATCTCGGGGCCCTTGCCGTCGCCCACCTTCTCGCCGATGAACAGCATTGGCGCCTCGTCGCGCTCGCCCTCTCCGATCACAACGGTGCCGTCCATGTGCACCGTAAGCAACGCCTTGCGCATGGCGTCGACGGCCGCCTGGTCCGCCGCCCGCTCGTCGCCGCGGCCCATGAGCCTGGAGGCCGACAGGGCCGCCGCCTCGGTGGCCCGTACCGCTTCCAGGGCGAGGATTCGTTCCATCAGCGCATCGTCGTGCGCTTTCGCGGCCATGCCTCTCTCCTTTCTCGTGCTCGCCGACCGGTCGCTCACGCCACCCCGGCGCTACAGCTCCTCGATGCGGATCATGCAAGGTTTCTCCCGCACCGTGTCCAGCGCCTCGATGGCGCCGAGCGCCTCGACCATCGCCCGCTCCTCGGTCTCGTGGGTGGTGAGCACCACGGCCACCACTTCCTCCGGGTCGCGCCCCCGTTGCAGCATGCTTTCGATCGAGATCCGATTATCGCGCAAGATCGCACTCACCTCCGCCATGACGCCCGGCTGGTCGATGACCATGAGGCGCAGGTAGTACCGGCCGATATGACGCATCATGGGTGATGCGGGCACCGGTTTCAACGATTCGGCGGGCACCGCGAAGATCGGGCCGGGGCCGCCGCGGGCGATGTCGAGCAAGTCGGCAACCACCGCCGAGGCGGTGGGCCCGGCGCCGGCGCCGCGGCCTTCCAGCATCACCGTGCCGACGAAGTCGCCCTCGGCCACCACCGCGTTAAAGACGCCGTCGACGTCGGCGATCGGGGCCTTTCTCGGCACCATGCACGGATGCACGCGCTGCTCGACGCCGTGCTCGGTCATGCGGGCCAAGCCCAACAACTTGATCTCGTAGTCGAACTCGCGCGCGTACTCGATGTCGCTGAGCGAGATCGGCCGCACCCCCTCGACATGGACGCCGGCCAGGTTGACCTCTGAGCCGAAGGCCAGGCCGGTGAGGATGGCAAGCTTATGGGCGGTGTCGACGCCGTCGATGTCGAAGCTTGGATCGGCCTCGGCGTAGCCCAGCTTCTGCGCCTCCTCGAGCACGTCGGCGAATTCAGCACCCTTGTCGCGCATGGTGGTGAGGATGTGGTTGCAGGTGCCGTTGAGGATACCATAGACGCGGCCGATCCGGTTGCCCGCCAGCCCCTCGCGCAGGGCCTTGACGATCGGGATGCCGCCGGCGACCGAGGCCTCGAAGCCGATCCGCACCCCGGCCGCTTCGGCGCTCCGCGCCAGCGCCGTGCCGTGCACGGCCATCAGCGCCTTGTTGGCGGTGACCACGTGGCGACCGGCGGCGATCGCCGCCTCGACCACGGCGCAGGCCGGCCCGTCGCTGCCGCCGATCATCTCGACCACCACCTCGGCCTCGGCCTCGCGGGCCAGCGCCACCGGGTCGTCGTACCAGCGCAAGTCCGAGATATCGATGCCGCGGTCGCGGCGGCGGTCGCGGGCCGAGACCGCGGTCACCTCGATGCGCCGGCCGCACCGCCGCTCGAGCGCCTCGGCCTGCGCCGCCAGCAGCCGCAAGGTGCCGACGCCAACCGTGCCGAGCCCGGCGACGGCCACCTTGAACGGCCGGCTCATGAGGCCGCCGCCCGCCGGCGGTCGGGCGCACGCATCACACCAGCCACACACCCCACCGCCGTGGGCAGGCAAAGGTGACGCCCCGCCCCCGCGGCCAGGCGGGTTGGTTTGTTGGTCTCCGACATGCGATCCGCCACCGGCCCATGGCCCTGTCAACTCTCACGCCCGGCGCTAGCTTGAGTTGGCAAGCCACCCGGGCACGTCTATCTTGCAACCATGGACCTGCGGACGGCAATGGCCAGTCTACGCATCCCCGGCGCTGGCGCGCCGCCGCCGGTGGTCGGTGTGCTGCGTCTGGCCGGCATCATCGGCCGGCTCGGGCCGGTGCATCGGGGGCTCTCTTTGGGTGCGCTCGCCAGCGCCATAGAGCGCGCTTTCCGGCTGCCGCGGCTCAAGGCGGTGGCGCTCACCATCAACTCGCCGGGTGGCTCGGCGGTACAGTCCGGCTTGATCCAGCGGCGCATCCGATCCCTGGCCGAGGAGAAGGAGATGCCGGTGATCGCCTTCACCGAGGACGTCGCAGCCTCCGGCGGGTACTGGCTGGCCTGCGCGGCGGACGAGATCTTCGCCGACGAAAACTCGATCATCGGCTCCATCGGCGTGCTGCATGCCAGCTTCGGCTTCCCGGAGCTGTTGCGGCGCGTCGGCGTCGAACGGCGGGTGCACAAGGCCGGCGAGCGCAAGGCCATGCTCGACCCGTTCCAGCCGGAGGACGCCGAGGACGTCGAGCGCCTGACGATGATCCAGCGGGACGTGCACGACGCCTTCAAGTCCCTGGTGCGCGCCCGCCGCGGCAACCGGTTGAACGCGCCGGAGGAAACCCTGTTCAGCGGCGAGTTCTGGTCCGGCCGGCGGGCCCTGGAGCTTGGGCTGATCGACGGAATCGGCGATTTGCGCCAGGTGATGCGCGACCGCTTCGGGGACAAGGTGCAACTCCGCCTGGTCAACCCAGAGCGTGGCTGGCTCGCCCGGCGCTTTCGTTACGCGACCGGACCGGCCGATCCGGCCGAGTGGATGGCCGACGCGCTCGCGCTCATCGACGAACGCCTGATGTGGGGCCGCTACGGGCTTTAGCGAAGCGTCCACTCACGTGGACCGGCGCCGGCCGGCCGGTCCTTGACCGCCGGGCGCCGCCGCCGCTTAATGGCCACCATGTTCGGATTCAGCCTGCAAAAGCTGTTGGTGCTGGCGGTGATCGTGGTGGCGATTTGGTACGCCTTCAAGTTCATCAGTCAGCTCGACCGGCGGCGCAAGCGCGCCCTCAAGGCCACGCGTCAGGGCACCGGCGACGCGGCCGCCGGCGGCGTACCGAGGGCCGAGGAGATGGTGCAGTGCCCGGTCTGCCAGGCCTACGTGGCCGCCCAGGGCGCCGCCAATTGCGGGCGTGAAGACTGCCCCTATTGAGGCGCTGGGCGTGGCCCCGCAGGCGGCCGGAAACCACCGCCAAACGCCGGCAGTGCCAGGGTTTGCGGCGGCCCGGCTTCGTTGACCCCATGCGGTGCCACGGTTAAGCTTGCTGCCGCCTTGGCGCCATGCATCACAGGATCGCGGGTGGCCGCATGTCCCAGGCCAAAGAGCCCAGGCGGGCCGAGCCCGACACCAGCTTCCAGAGCCTGATCCTGCAGCTCCAGTCCTTTTGGGCGGCGCAGGGCTGCGTCATCCTGCAGCCCTACGACATGGAGGTCGGCGCCGGCACCTTCCACCCGGCCACCACGCTGAGGGCGCTGGGGCCCGAGCCGTGGCGGGCGGCCTACGTGCAGCCCTCGCGGCGGCCGGCCGACGGCCGCTACGGCGACAACCCCAACCGGCTGCAGCACTACTACCAGTTCCAGGTGATCCTAAAGCCGTCGCCCAACGATATTCAGGAACGCTATCTCGATAGCCTGTTTGCGCTCGGCATCGACCCGCAAATGCATGACATCCGCTTCGTCGAGGACGACTGGGAGAGCCCCACGCTCGGCGCCTGGGGCTTGGGCTGGGAGGTGTGGTGCGACGGCATGGAGATCACCCAGTTCACCTACTTCCAGCAGGTCTGCGGCTTCGACTGCGACCCGGTCTCGGGCGAGCTCACCTACGGGCTCGAACGCCTCGCCATGTATGTGCAAGGGGTGGAGAACGTGTTCGATCTCGATTGGGATGGGGTGCCGAAAGACAAGGGCGGCAAGACCTACGGCGACGTTTTCTTGCAGGCCGAACGGGAGTTCTCAGCGTACAACTTCGATTACGCCGACACCGAGATGCTACAGCGTCATTTCGCCGACGCCGAGAAGGAGTGCACCGCGCTGCTCGACAAGGGCCTGGCGCTGCCCGCCTACGACCAGTGCATGAAGGCGAGCCATTTGTTCAACCTGTTGGACGCGCGCGGCGTCATCAGTGTCACCGAGCGCGCCGCCTACATCGCCCGCGTGCGGGCGCTGGCCAAGGGCTGCGGCATGCAGTGGCTGAAGAGCCAGGGCCAGGAAGTGCAGGGCTAAGCGGTGGCGGAACTCCTGCTGGAGCTGCTGTCCGAGGAGATTCCCGCGCGCATGCAGGAACGCGCGGCCGAGGACCTCAAGCGCCTGGTGTGCGAGCGGCTGAAGGAGGGGGGGCTCGACTTCGACAGGGCGGAATCGTTCGCGACCCCGCGCCGCCTCGCGCTTGTCGTCGACGGCCTGCCGAAGAAGCAGCCTGACCTGACCGAGGAGAGAAAAGGCCCCCGCGTCGGTGCGCCGGAGAAGGCGATCGAGGGTTTCCTGAAATCCGTCGGCCTGACCAGCCTCGACCAATGCGAAAAGCGTGACACCAGCAAGGGGGAGTTCTACTTCGCGACGCACTTCAAAAAGGGGTTAAAAACGGAAACGGTGCTGCCCAGGATCATCCTTTCGGCGGTGCTTGCGTTCACCTGGCCCAAGTCGATGCGTTGGGGGCATGCGTATTACACCTGGGATGATCTAACGATGCCCTGGGAGGATGCAAACTTTACGTGGAATGACGCCTCGTTTCGCTGGGTGCGCCCGCTTTATTCAATTTTAGCGATATATAATAGACTCGTGCTTGAGGGGAGCGTGCCAACGGGTACTCACAGGGCAATTACTTTTGGTAATAGCACTATTGGCCATCGCTTCCTCGCGCCGAAGCCGTTTCAGGTCAAGGACTTCGCCGACTACAAGGCCAAGCTCAAGAAGGCGAAGGTAATTCTCGATGCCGCCGAGCGCTGCCGGGTGATCGAGCGGGAGGCGGAGCGCCTCGCCGCGGCAGCAGGCCTTAAGGTGAAAGCCGACCCGGCGCTCGTCGCCGAGAACGCCGGCATGGTCGAGTGGCCGGTGGTGCTGATGGGCAAGATCGACCCCGAGTTCATGGACGTGCCGCCCGAGGTGCTGACCACGGTCATGCGTCACCACCTAAAGCAGTTCGCGGTTTTGGACAAGAAGGGCAAGCTCGCGCCGCGATTCCTCGTCATCGCGGGCACCCGCACCAAGGACAAGGGCAAGCAGATTGTTGCCGGCAACGAGCGCGTGCTTCGCGCCCGCCTCGCCGACGCCAAGTTCTTCTGGCACCAGGACCGAAAGCGCACGCTCGAGAGCCGCATCGCCGATCTCAACGGGATCATCTTCCACGCCAAGCTCGGAAGCCTGGGCGAGAAGGCGGAGCGCATCGAGGCGCTGGCTGGTGAGATTGCGGCTAAAGTGTCGGGCGCCGACACCGTTGCTGCCCGCGAGGCAGCACGGCTATGCAAAGTCGACCTGACGACCGAGATGGTCGGCGAGTTCCCCGAGCTTCAGGGCGTCATGGGCCGCTACTATGCGCTCGAAGAAAAAATGCCGGCCGAGGTCGCCGACGCCATCGCCAAGCACTACGCGCCCCAGGGGCCGAACGACGCCTGCCCGTCAAAGCCAGTCAGTGTCGCCGTCGCGCTTGCCGACAAGATCGATAGCCTAGTCGGCTTCTGGAGCATTGACGAAAAGCCCACCGGCTCGAAAGACCCTTTTGCACTCCGCCGCGCCGCCCTGGGGGTGATCCGCCTCATCGTCGAGAACGAGCTGCGAGTTTCATTATGCGAATTATTTCACAAAGCTTACGAACTCTATCCGCTTGAGATTCGAGCCAGCAAACGTGTGACGTCACCGCATTTTGATATCGGGGCAATTTCCATCCACCTCCTCCTCTTCTTCATTGATCGCCTTAAGGTGCACCTCAGAGAGAAAGGTGTTCGTCACGACCTCATCAATGCGGTCGTCGGAACCCATAGACTTGACGTAGATTTGGAGGACAATTTGGTCCGGCTCCTGGATAAAGTAGATGCCATTAAGGAATTTCTTGCTGGTGAAGACGGAATCAACTTGCTGACTGCCTATAAACGCACAGCAAACATTTTGCGCATTGAGGGAGAGAAAGACGGGGTGGCGTATAAGGGCGCTGATGTCGATGACGAGTTGCTGCGCGAGCGGGATGAGCAGGTGCTCGCCGCACGGCTCGGCGAGGTTTCAGCGCTTGCCGATGCCGCCCTGGGCCATGAGGATTTCGCCGCTGCCATGAGTGCGCTGGCGCAGCTTCGTAAACCCGTCGATGCGTTTTTTGATCAGGTTATGGTCAATTGCGACGACGCAGATTTACGCCGCAACCGTTTGCGTCTGCTCGCCACTATCCGCAATACAATAGATCGGGTCGCCGATTTCTCGAAGATCGAGGGCTAGGCAAGGCATGACCAAGTGGGTGTACGGCTTCGGCGAAGGGGCGGCCGAGGGGCGCGCCGACATGAAGGCGCTGTTGGGCGGCAAGGGGGCGAACCTGGCCGAGATGAGCGCGCTGGGCCTGCCGGTGCCGCCCGGCTTCACCATCACCACCGAGGTGTGCACCGCCTATTTCGAGAACGACCAGGGTTTTCCCGACGGGCTCGATGATCAGGTGCGGCGGGCGCTGGCCCAAATCGAGGGCCTGGTCGGCCGGCGCTTCGGCGACCCGGAGCGCCCGCTCCTGGTGTCGGTGCGCTCGGGCGCGCGGGCCTCGATGCCGGGCATGATGGACACGGTGCTGAACCTCGGGCTCAACCACGAGACGGTCCAGGGGCTCTCACGGATAAGCGGCGACGAGCGGTTCGCCCAGGACAGCTACCGGCGCTTCATCCAGATGTACGCCGGTGTGGTGCTGGGCATCGACCATCACCATTTCGAGGAGATCCTCGAGCTGCGCAAGGAAAGCCGCGAGCTCGGCCTCGACACCGAGCTCGGTGACGACGACTGGCGCTGGGTGGTCGAGGCGTATTTGACCAAGGTCGAGGACGAATTGGGGCGTGCAATCCCCCAGGACCCGCAGCAGCAGCTCTGGGGCGCCATCGGCGCCGTGTTCATGAGCTGGATGAACCAGCGCGCCATCACCTATCGCCGCCTGCACCACATCCCGGACGACTGGGGCACCGCGATCAACGTCCAGGCGATGGTGTTCGGCAACATGGGCGACGACTGCGCCACCGGCGTGGCCTTCACCCGCAACCCGTCGACCGGCGAGAACGCGCTCTATGGCGAATACCTGGTGAACGCCCAGGGCGAGGACGTGGTCGCCGGCATCCGCACGCCGCAGGAGCTCACGCTGGCCGGCAAGCGTGCCGCCGGCTCCAAGCTGCCGGCGATGGAAGAAGCCATGCCCGAGCTCTTGGCCCAATTGATGCAGGTGCGCGCGGCCCTGGAGGGGCATTTCCGCGACATGCAGGACCTCGAGTTCACGGTCGAGCGGGGCCGGCTCTACATGCTGCAGACCCGCACCGGCAAGCGGACCGCCCAGGCGGCGCTCAAGATCGCGGTCGACATGGTGCGCGAGGGCCTAATCGGCGAGGCCGAGGCGGTGGCGCGCATCGACCCGGCCACCCTCGACCAGCTCCTGCACCCGACCCTGGACCCGGCGGTGCCCCGCCAGGTGATCGCCCGCGGGTTGCCGGCCTCGCCGGGGGCCGCCTCGGGCCGGGCAGCGTTCTCCGCCGACGAGGCCGAGGACCGGGCCAACCGGGGCGAGCCGGTGATCCTGGTGCGGGTCGAGACCAGCCCCGAGGACATCCACGGCATGCACGCCGCCCAAGGAATCGTCACCGCCCGCGGCGGCATGACCAGCCACGCCGCCGTGGTCGCCCGTGGCATGGGCCGGCCCTGCGTCGCCGGCGCTGGCGACATCCGCATCGATTATTCCGCCAGGACCCTGACCGCGGGCGGGGTCACCATCGCCGACGGCGAGATGCTGACCATCGACGGCGGCACCGGCGAGGTCATGCAGGGCCAGGTGGCGACCATCCAGCCGCGGCTGTCCAGCGACTTCGCCACCCTCATGGGCTGGGCCGACGCGATCCGCACGCTCGAGGTGCGCGCCAACGCCGACACCCCGGAGGACGCCCGCGCCGCCCTCGATTTCGGCTGCCAGGGAATCGGCTTGTGCCGCACCGAGCACATGTTCTTCGAGGATGAGCGCATCGTCGCCATGCGGCAGATGATCATCGCCACCGCCGAGGACGGCCGCCGCGCCGCGCTCGACAAGATCCTGCCGATGCAGCGGGCCGACTTCATCGAGCTGTTCCGGATCATGAAGGGCCGGCCGGTGACCATCCGGCTGTTGGACCCGCCGTTGCACGAGTTCCTGCCCAACACCGAGGCCGAGCTGGCGGACGTGGCAACCGCCGCCGGTCTCGAGCTGGCCCATGTGCGGGCCCGCGCGGCGCAATTGCACGAGACCAACCCGATGCTGGGCCATCGCGGCTGCCGGCTCGCCATCAGCTATCCGGAGATCTACCAGATGCAGGCCCGCGCCATCTTCGAGGCGATGGCCGAGCTCGAGACGGAGACCGGCGAGGCGGTAGAGGCGGAGATCATGATCCCGCTCATCGCCGTGCGCGCCGAGTTCGACATCCTGAAGCGGCTGGTGATCGAGGTCGCCGGCGCTGTCGAGGACGAGCGCGGCTGCCGGCTCAAGTTCCTGGTCGGCACCATGATCGAGCTGCCACGCGCCGCCCTCAAGGCCGACGAGATCGCGGAAGCCGCCGAGTTCTTCAGCTTCGGTACCAACGACTTGACCCAGACCGCCTTCGGGCTGTCGCGCGACGACGGGGCCCGCTTCCTGCAGGCCTACGCGCGGCGCGGCATCCTGGACGCCGACCCGTTCGTGACCCTGGACTCGGACGGGGTCGGCGAGCTGGTGCGCATCGGAGCCGAGCGCGGCCGCGCCGCCCGACCGGACCTCAAGCTCGGCATCTGCGGCGAGCATGGCGGCGACCCGGCGTCGATCCATTTCTGCCACCGGGTCGGCTTGGACTATGTATCCTGTTCGCCGTTCCGCGTCCCCATCGCCCGCCTGGCGGCCGCCCAGGCCAAACTGGTCGCCGACGGCATGATGGTTGAGGCGGGCGCCGAGGCGGCGTGAATGGGCAAGCGGAAGGGCTCCATATGAGGGTGATACGGCCGACCTGCCTTCGCCGAAGCGAAGCTCCGGCTTCGCGCAGGCAGGTGGCGGCGGTGCTGTTGCCGGCGCTGCTATGGGGCCTCGCCGCGCAGGCAGAGGCCCGCCAATGGAAGCCGGAGCCTCAGGACCAGGCCGTCGAGTACGCGCAGATCATCGATCGCCGGTCGGAAACGGAAACCGTCGTCGTCATGTGGCTGGCGCCCGAGATCCTGGAGAAGACCACGGAGTCCCGAACTATCAGGTCGGTTCTCAAGATTTACGCGATCATCGGCATCGGCCACGCAAGCGCCTCACCCGCCGGTAAGGTGGAGTTCACCGTGCCCAAGGGGGTGCTTGTCGAGACCGGCGAGGACCAAGTACGACAGCCCCTCGACCAGGAGACTCTGCCCCCTACCGTATCCGCCACGATTTCGTCCTTGGGTGAGCTGCTTGCCCAGGGTATGGGCGCCATGGGCCAAGGCATGGTCTGGTTCGTGTTCGACGGCAAGGGCCTCGAAAGCTGCCGGGAGGGCGGCTTTCGGGTGGTCTACGCCGACGAGGCCTACGATTATGAGACGCCGATCCCCGGCTGCGAGTAGCGCGGCGTCGGGGGCAGCAAGGATTCTACGATGACCGATCAACCGGACTGCATCTTCTGCAAGATCGTCGCCGGCGAGGTGCCGTGCTTCAAGCTCTGGGAAGACGCCGACACCCTCGCCTTCATGGACATCAACCCGGCCAATCCGGGCCATGCCCTGGTGGTCGCCAAGGAACACCATCAGGACCTGTTCGCGCTGCCCGAGGCGCTGCTCGCCGCCTGCCTGCGGACCGCGAAGAAGGTGGCAGCGGCGCAGCGGGAAATCCTGGAGCCGGACGGCTTGAACCTGGTGCAGGCGAACGGCCCGGGTGCGGCGCAGTCGGTGCCGCACTTCCACATGCACGTGCTGCCGCGTCGCCAGGGCGACGACCTGCCACTCAACTGGGAGCTCAGGCCCGGCAACATGGAAGAGATTGGCGCGCTTGCGGACAGGATCCGGGCCAGGCTATAGGGCGTGTACTCATAAATTGACAGTCTGCTTCAGGTTACGTAACAGACCTTTG
>JBHICX010000031.1:0-12439 GCA_046759805.1 Kiloniellales bacterium
GGTACTGTTCCAAAACCCTCTCACTTTGCCAAGGCGTTTGTGGCAAAGTGCCGGGGTACGTGACGCCCGCGTGACCACGCCCGAGACGATGCAGGCCGTGGCCGAGACAGGGGAGGAGGCGCATGGTCGAGGGGCAAGCCAACGCCTATGAACAGGACCTGGACAAGAACCCGGCCAACTACGCGCCGCTGAGCCCATTGAGCTTCCTCGAGCGGGCGGCCGCCATCTACCCGGAGCGGACGGCGGTGATCTACGGTGATGAACGCTATAGCTGGGGCAAGGCCTATCACCGGGCCCGGCGGCTGGCCTCGGCGCTCACCGATCATGGGGTCGGCGTCGGCGACACGGTGGCGGTGATGGCGCCCAACGTGCCGGCCCTGTTCGACGCCCATTTCGGGGTGCCCATGGCCGGCGCCGTCTTGAACGCCATCAACACCCGGCTCGATGCCGATACCATCGCCTATATCCTCGGGCATGGCGAGGCCAAGGTGCTGATCACCGACCGCGAGTACTCGCCGATTATCAGTGAAGCGCTCAGGCGGCTCAACAAACGGCCGCTGGTGGTCGACATCGACGACGCGCAAGCGCCGTCGGGAGAGCTTATCGGCGAGGTCACCTACGACGCGTTCCTGGCCGGCGGCACCGCCGAATACGCCTGGTCGGCGCCGGCCGACGAGTGGCAGGCGATCTCGCTCAACTACACCTCGGGCACCACCGGCAACCCGAAGGGTGTGGTCTACCACCACCGCGGCGCCTATCTGAATGCGCTTGGGAACATCCTGATCTGGGGCCTAAGCGGCCATCCAGTGTACCTGTGGACCCTGCCGATGTTCCATTGCAACGGCTGGTGCTTTCCTTGGACCATCACCGCCCTTGCCGGCACCCATGTGTGCCTGCGCCGGGTCGAGGCGGCGGCGATCTATCAGGCGATCGCCCGGCACAAGGTGACGCATTTCTGCGGCGCGCCGATCATCATGCAGATGATCGTCGGTGCCGGGCCTGCCGAGCGGACCGCCTTCGAGCATCAGGTGGCGATGCTGACCGCGGCGGCGCCGCCGCCGGCCGCGGTGCTGGCGGCGATGGCGGCCGAGGGCATCAAGGTGACCCATGTCTACGGGCTCACCGAATCCTACGGGCCGGCCGTGGTCTGCGCCTGGCAGCAGGCGTGGGACGATCTTCCCAACGACCGCCAGGCGGCCATGAACGCGCGCCAGGGGGTGCGCTACCCGGTGCTGGAGGGGCTCATGGTGGGCGACGAGAAGACGCTCGAGCCGGTGCCCAGGGACGGCCAGACCATGGGCGAGATCTTCATGCGCGGCAACATCGTCATGAAGGGCTACCTCAAGGACCCGGAAGCGAGCCAAAAGGCCTTCGCCGGCGGCTGGTTCCACACCGGCGACCTGGCGGTCTGGCACCCGGACAACTACCTCGAGATCAAGGACCGCTCGAAGGACATCATCATCTCCGGCGGCGAGAACATCTCCTCGATCGAGGTCGAATCCACGCTCTACCGCCACCCGGCGGTCGCGGCCGCGGCGGTGGTCGCCAGGCCGGACGAGAAATGGGGCGAGACGCCTTGCGCGTTCGTCGAGCTGAAGCCCGACGCCGGCGCCACCGAGCGCGAGATTATCGAGTTCTGCCGCGACAACATGGCCCACTTCAAGGCGCCCCGGACCGTGGTCTTCGGGCCGCTGCCCAAGACCTCGACCGGCAAGATCCAGAAGTTCGTGCTCAGGGAGCGGGCGAGGGCAGTATCGGCGGACTCAGGATCGAATTAGTTTTCCTTAACCGAGACTTGAGCAATCCTCATTTGCCGACAGGGGCTGTGACCCATATATGATGGCGCGAGGCAAAGGATGCGACCAAACTCGCATTAGCTGAATTACAAAGGTCCGAGGAGGACGACGATGATGACCGCGGGGACCCGTACCGAACAGAGGGCGCCGGACGTGCCGCTGGACGCCACCGCGGCGGATGTCGATTACGTCGAGGCGTCGCTGGTCTACTTGGCAGACACGCGGGTCAAGCCGGTGACCTACAATCCGCCGCCCAGGACCGGCCTGCCGCGGCGCGACGGCAACTACGCGCCGTTCACGGTGCGCATCCGCGACGGCCGCGCGATCGCCGGCGAGTTGTCGCTCGACCGCCAGGGCTTCGTGCTCGCGCGTCATGACAGTGCCGTCGCCGACCTCTACGACGACGACGAGGTGCGGGGCGTCTATTACCCGGAGATCGAGCGGCTGGTGAAGCGGGTCACGGGCGCGTCCAAAGTGCTGATCTTCGACCACACGCGGCGCGCGGACGACGGCGGCAAGCCCGGCGCCCGCGCCGAGCGCGCCCCGGTGCGGCTGGTGCACAACGACTACACCGAGGAATCGGGGCCGCGACGGGTGCGCGACCTCCTCGACCCGGACGAGGCGAAGGAGCGACTCAAAAATCGCTTCGCCGAGTTCAACGTCTGGCAGCCGATCGCCGGTCCGGTGCGCCGGAGCCCGCTGGCGCTGGCGGATTCCCGGACCATTGCGCCGGACGACCTAGTCAAGGTCGATCTCGTTTACGAAGACCGCACCGGGGAAATTTATCATGGGCTCTACAACCCCAATCACCGGTGGTACTACTTCCCCGCGATGACGGTCGGCGAGGTGGTGCTGATAAAGTGCTATGATTCGGAGACCGACGGTCGGGCGCGGTTCAGCCTCCACACCGGCTTCGATGACCCGGCGACGCCGGTGGGCGCGCCCACGCGCGAGAGCATCGAGACCCGCGCGTTCGCGTTCTTTGGCGCATAATCCTCGATACGGCGGCGCCAGCGTTCAAGCGCGGCTGGTTGCGCACCGGCGACCTCGGCGTCGTCCACGCCGGCGCCCAAGACCTCGACCGGCAAGATCCAGAAGTTCGTGCTGCGCAGCCGGGCCAAGGAGATGGGTTGACGGGCCGGGCCGGCGGACGCGGGTTGCGGCCGCGACAAACCCGCGGTCCACCGGATTCCTTGCGGCGCACGAGGTGAATGCCCGCTTTTGACCTGGGTCAATGTGCGATAGGGTAGGGGCCGGTAGCTTTTGCGCGGCGGTGTGGATGCCGGTATTTCGGCCCGGAACAACGTAGCACGCCGCCGGCAGCTCGATTTGTCGGACGGCTGATGTCCCGGATTCGCAAGGCACGCGCGTCGAACATGCGTCTCACTCATGATAGGGTGATCGACATCGCCGGAGACCTTGGCGACGCAAGGATCGCCAGAATCCTGGCCACCGGTGCGACGGTGGAGGATCTCGAGGAAGCCGTCGCCTGGGCCGCCGGGGAAAGCGACGTCATGGGCGAAGAACGCCTGCCGCTCTCCGGCAGGGTCGCCAAGCTATACGAGATCCTGACCGCCGACGAAGACTATGCGGACGAGCGCGATTAGCGCGGCGCGCGATCGGCCAGAGGACAGACCCGGGATTTCGCATGCGCAGGCGGCGGGCGCCGCGCCGCCCGGCCTGCTGCTGACCGATCTTTATCAGCTCAACATGATCCAGGCCTATCTGGATGCCGGCATGACGGAGACGGCGGTGTTCGAGTTCTTTGTCCGCAAGCTGCCCGAGGCTCGCGGTTTCCTGGTGGCCGCCGGGCTCGAGCAGGCGCTCGACTTCCTGGAAACCGCCCGCTTCACCGAGGACGAGCTGGCCTGGCTCGAGAGCAGCGGCCGTTTCCGTTCGGACATGCTCGACTACCTGGCCGGGCTTCGTTTTACCGGTGACGTCGACGCCATGCCGGAGGGCACCGTGTTCTTTCCGAACGAGCCCATCCTGCGCGTCATCGCCCCGCTGCCGGTGGCGCAACTGGTCGAGACCCGGCTCATCAACCTGCTGCACTTCCAGACGGTGGTGGCCTCGAAGGCGGCGCGAATGGTGCTCGCCGCCCCGGGGAAGCTATTGGTCGATTTCGGCTTGCGCCGAGCGCACGGCGCGGAAGCCGGGCTCATGGCGGCCCGCGCCAGCTATCTGGCCGGTTTCGCCGGCACCGCGACGACGCCGGCGCTGCTTCGCTTCGGCGTACCGATCTATGGCACCATGGCGCATTCCTTCGTCCAGGTGTTCGAGAGCGAGGAGGCGGCCTTCGAGGCCTTCGCCCGGTCACGGCCGGACAACCTGGTCCTGCTCATCGATACCTACGATACCGAGGCGGCGGCGGAAAAGCTCGTGGCCGTGGCGCCGCGGCTCAAGCGCCGAGGCATCGCAATCCGCGGTGTCAGGCTGGACAGCGGCGATCTGGCCAGGCACGCGAGAGAGGTGCGGCGCATCCTCGACCAGGCCGGCCTCAAGGACATCACGATCTTCGCCAGCGGCGGCATCGACGAGACCGTTCTTCAGCGCCATTCGGCCGCCAAGGCGCCGATCGACGGCTACGGCATCGGCACCAGCCTGACCACCTCCAGCGATGCGCCGGCGCTCGACTGTGCTTACAAGATCCAGGAATATGCCGGCCAGCCCAGGCGCAAGTGGTCGGAGGGCAAGGCCACCTGGCCCGGCCGTAAGCAGGTGTTCCGGTCCTACGATGGCGACGGGGGCATGTCCGGCGACCTCCTCACGCTGGACGGGGAGGTCGGCGAGGGCGATGCCCTGATCCAGCCGGTCATGCGCGGCGGCCGGCGGATCGGGGAGCCGGCGTCGCTCGACCAAGCGCGCCGGCTGGCGGCGTGCGAGCTCAAGCGGTTGCCGGCGCCCTTGCGCGGGCTCGAGACATCACCCCGCTACCCGGTCACGGTCGACGCCCCGCTTCTGGCCCTGGCCGATGAGGTGGACCGGAAGGTGGGTCAAGCCCAAGCGTGAACCGGGATCGATTGCGGCAAACCCGGTACCGAGTAAAGAGTGCACACCATGAAACGCATCAAGACATGGATCCTGATCGCCGACGGGAGCAAGGCGCGGATCGCCCGCAACGACGGGCCCGGCCGCGGGGTCAAGGCGGTGTCCGGCGGCGAGTTCCACGGCCGCAACCTGCCAAGCCGGAAGATCGCCAGCGACCGGCCGGGCCGCAGCTTCGACTCGGCCGGCCGGGGCCGCCATGCCATGGAACCGCCGACCGACCCGCGCGAACACGAAAAGCAGGCTTTCATCACCCGCGTAGCCGCGTTTCTCGACAAGAAGGCGAAGCAGGGGAGCTACGATCGCCTGGTCCTGGTGGCGCCCCCCAGGGTCCTCGGTTACCTGCGCAATGGACTGTCGGACGCGGTGCGGCACAAGGTGACCGCGGAGCTCGGCAAGGACCTAACGCAAGTGCCCCTGCACGAGCTGGTCGATTACCTGGCTCCGGTCCTGGCGGTGTGAGTGGCTTTGCGCCGGCAGCATCTGTGCAGGACTGGATCATGATCATGACCATTCTGGTGCCGGTCGATGGGTCCGAGCACGCCAGCAAGGCCGTACAGCTGGCCGCCGACATCGCCGAGAAGTACGACGCCAGGCTGGTGTTGCTGAACGTCTTGCCGCGTGGCCCCTTGCCCGAAGCGCTGCGTCATTGGGCGGAGGTCGAACACCTGGGTGCTGCCGGTGCCTCGGAGCCCGAGGCCGGCGGCGAAGAGGACTCGCGGCGTGACGTCTACGCGTTGATCGGCCAAAGGATCCTGGACTCCGCCGCCGCGATAGCCAAGAAGAAGAGGGTCGCCCGAATTGACTCCTTCACGGCGGACGGCGATCCGGCCAAGCGGATCCTGGAATACGCGGAGGATCAGAAGGCCAATCTCATCGTCATGGGCAGCCGCGGGGTGAGCGACCTGAGGGGACTGCTGATGGGCAGCGTCTCCCACAAGGTGAGCCACCTGGCCCCGTGCTCCTGCGTCACGGTGCGGTGAACACCCCAGGCGGCTTTTTTGCTTGCATGGGGCTTGTTCGACCCTTGCCTGACGAAAGCAGCAGCAAGCGAGGCGTGTTACGGTCCGTGCCGGCGTCTTAACAGGAACCTGTTGTAGAGCCAGGCGATCAGCACGCCGATGACGAAACCATTGGCGAACGCCCAGACCGCGCCGGTAATGCTACCGACGAAGGTTGGACCGTAGCCGATGTAAAGCGAGGCCAGCGCCCTCGCGATCTCTGCGCCCCAGCCGAAGATCGCCGCCACGACGCCGAGAAGGAACACGACAATGGTGAACGTGACGCCCAGGGCAAGTCCGAAGCTTATCACGCCCAGGGTCGCGTGACGGTAGTCTTCCGCCATTGTGCTTCCCCCTTGAAGACGGCCCCCGCCGCTTTCTACCGCCCTTGCCGGTCCGAAGAGCAGGTCGCCGCAGGCGACAGGCGGCAGTGTAGGCAACTACGGCGCTCCCTGCCACGAACAAATCCTGAAGCATTATCCAGGGTGGACAACCGCCCCGCGGCGGGCGGCGTCGACGACGCCAGCGGCAATGGTCCTAGGGTCGCCGGCCGAAACCGCGACCGGCTGGATCCGGAAGTTCGTGCCGCGCGGCCTTCGCCGGCGGCCAGTGGCGCTGGGCTACTGCTTCGAGAGCCGGTGAATCTCGTCCTTGATTCGAAGCTTTTGACGTTTGAGGTCGGTGAGAACGCTGGAGTTCGGGAGCGGTCGGCGGATCTCTTGCTGTAAGGCTTCCTCGAGATCCGCGTGTCGGGCTTTCAAGGCGGTAATGCGTTCATCGACCTTCATCGTCAAATTCCCCTCGGCTAATAGAGTTGCGACCGGATCATGCTAATGCCCGGCCCGGGTGCTTGTCAGTAGTAATCTCGGTGGCGCCTCCGTCGACAATCGCCGTCGCCTGCACACAAGTCGGCTGTAATTCGGTCCACGCCGCGCACCGGCGGCTTGAAGGGCTCACCGGCAGGCGCGAAATGTGCTATAATTCAGGTGCGCAATCTGGGGCCGAGAAGCATGGAGGACCGTGAAGAGCTCAAGCGGAAACTGGAGGCGTTGCGCAGCGAGCATCGCGATCTGGACGACATCATCCAACAGATCTCTGCTGGCAACAGCTTCGATCAGCTTCAGGTCAAGCGACTGAAGAAGCGCAAGCTCTTGCTCAAGGATCAGATCGCCCGGCTGCAGAGCAAGCTGCTGCCGGACATCATCGCTTGAGTCCCGCACGCCTCCGACTTGCCGGGTCCGGTCTGTTCCCGTAAGGCTTGGCGAGGCCGGGACCGGGAAAGCGTGCCCCGATGAATGAGCCACCCCCGAGCGATGACCCGGGCGCCGGCGGGCCGCCGCTGGTCGGCGTGCTCATGGGCAGCCGCTCGGACTGGGAGACCATGCGCCATGCGACCGAGACCCTGGAGCGGCTCGGGGTGGCGTATGAGACCCGGGTGATCTCGGCCCACCGCACGCCCCACCGGTTGTTGGCCTATGCCGAGGCGGCGCGCGACCGGGGCCTCAAGGTGATCATTGCCGGGGCCGGAGGCGCCGCGCATCTGCCCGGCGCCCTGGCGGCGCTGACCCCGCTGCCGGTGCTCGGCGTGCCGATCGAAAGCAAGGCCTTCAAGGGGCTCGACAGCCTGCTGTCGATGGTGCAGATGCCGGCCGGCGTTCCGGTCGGGACCATGGGTGTCGGCCGGGCGGGGGCGGTCAACGCCGCGCTGTTGGCGGCGGCGATGCTGGCGCAGGCCGACCCAAGGATCGCCGACGCGCTGGATGAGTTCCGGGCCGCCCAGGCCGCCGCGGTCGACGAGTCACCTACCGACCCGGGGTGACCGGGTGCCGCCCCGGCGCCGGCCGGCGGCGCGAAACGCGCCCAGCAGCTTCAGCGGCGACGGCAGCGATTCCGTCAGCTTTCTCAGGCGTGCGGTCGCCTTCGGCACCTGCATCACCTCGGCGATGCGACGGTCGAGGAAGCCTTTGGTGTCGGCGAACCCCTCGGAGCGGTCGTTCAGCCAGCACAAGAGCGTCGAGCCGTAGACCGCGGCTAAGAGCGCCCGCTTGGTGTAGAAATTGTAGTCGGTGGCGGTATCGCCGGCGGCGTACCACAGGGCATCTACGGTCCGATACAGGAGCCTGAGCCCGAGCCCTACGCTTGCAGGCAGGGCCAAGAAGCCGAGCCCCTGGCGGACCGCCGCACGGTGCGGGGCCATCGCCTCGAGTCTGAGCCACACCCCGGTGGCGACCCGATCGCGTACCTTCATGGCCGCCAGATCGTGGCGCTCCAGCGCCTTGAGCGCGGCGCGGTCGGCCCAGGCGCTGAACGCCTCCACCAGCTCTGTCGGGCCGCCCGGAAAGGCGCGCTCGGCCATCACCGGCTCGAACCCGGCGTCCCGGGTTCCGGCGCCGAGCGCGGTCAGCGACCAGCCGTGGATCGGCACATGCGGCAGGGTGGCGAACAGGATCCGCTCGCGCGCCTTATCCATGTCCATGACGCCGGCTCCGTGGCGGGTCAGGAGGCGGGGGGAGGACGCGCCCCGGGCCTGCCGTGGCGCATCTCCTCGACGAACATGAGCAAGCCCAGGTCGGTCATGCGCATGGGGTAGAGCACGCCGTCCAGGTGGTCGACCTCGTGCTGCACCACCCGGGCGTGGAAGCCGGCGGCGTTGCGCTCTACCGGCGCGCCGGTGAGGTCGAGGCCGCGGTAGCCGATGCGCCGGTAGCGCGGCACCGCGCCGGTAAGCCCAGGCAGCGACAGGCAGGCCTCCCAATCGACCTCCATCGCCTCGTCGAGTGGCTCGATCTCCGGGTTGACCAGCACCGTCGGCGGCACCGGCGCGTCCTCGGCATGCTCATCGGCATCCTCGGCGCGCTCCGCCGGCACCGAGAAGATGACCACGCGTAAGCCGACGTGCACCTGGGGCGCGGCAAGCCCGATACCGCCGGCGTCGGCCAGGGTCTCGCGCATCGCCTCCACCAGCCCGCGGATGGCCGAGGCCGTCGGGTCGGCGACCGCCTCGGCGGGCTGGCGCAGCACCGGATGCCCCATTCGGGCGATCTTGAGGATGGCCATGGCATGAAGTATATCCCGCCGCCCCGGGCGCGAATAGGGGCGGCGCCTTCACAGGCGCTCGGGGCTGTGCTATGTAGCGGGCTCCCATTTCGGCGGGACTTGGGCCTAGTCTATAGGCGACAACGAGGAAAGGAGTGACGGGCAAAGGTGCAAGTTATCGTTCGCGACAACAATGTCGATCAAGCCCTCCGCGCGCTGAAGAAGAAGATGCAGCGGGAGGGCGTTTTTCGTGAGATGAAGCTGCGTCGCAGATACGAGAAACCCTCCGAGCGTCGCGCCCGCGAGAAGGCGGAGGCGATCCGCCGCCACCGCAAGCTCATGCGCAAACGCATGGACCGCGAGGGTTACTAGCTTCCCCATCGGCCGGAGCGTACAGGGCAACCGTCAGATCATCGCGCCGGAGGCGCAAGCCGCTGCCGCCCGGCGCCGGCTACTGCATCGCCTTGATGATGGCCTCGCACATTTGCTTGGCGTCGCCGAACAACATCATGGTGTTGTCGCGATAGAACAGCTCGTTGTCGATGCCGGCATAGCCGGGGGCCAGCGAGCGCTTCACGAACAGCACCGTACCCGCGGCCTCCACGTCCAGGATCGGCATGCCGTAGATCGGGCTCTTGGGGTCGGTCTTGGCCGCCGGGTTGGTCACGTCGTTGGCGCCGATCACGAAGGCGACGTCGGTCTGGCGGAAGTCGCGGTTGATGTCGTCGAGCTCGAAGACCTCGTCATAGGGCACGTTGGCCTCGGCCAGGAGCACGTTCATATGGCCCGGCATGCGGCCGGCCACCGGATGGATGGCGTAGCGCACCTCGGTCCCGGCGGCGCCCTTCAACAGGTCCGTCATCTCACGCACCGCGTGCTGCGCCTGGGCCACGGCCATGCCGTAGCCCGGCACGATGATGATCGAGGCGGCGTTGCGCAGGATGAAGGCCGCGTCCTCGGCGCTGCCGGACTTGACGGTCCGATCGCCGGCCGCCGCGGCGATGCCGGTGTCGGTGCCGAAGCCGCCCAGGACAACGTTGAAGATCGAGCGGTTCATCCCCTTGCACATGATGTAGGAAAGGATGGCGCCGGACGAGCCCACCAGCGCCCCGGTGATGATCAAGAGCGTGTTCTCGAGCGTGAACCCAATGCCGCAGGCGGCCCAGCCGGAGTACGAGTTCAGCATCGAGATCACCACCGGCATGTCGGCGCCGCCGATCGGGATGATGATCATAAGGCCGAGCCATAGCGCCAGCCCGGTCATGAGCCAGAACGCGCCATGCGACTCGGTGGCGCTGAACCACACCATGACCCCCACCAGCGCCAGGCCCAATAGGGCATTCAGCGGGTGCTGGCCGGTGAACACCGCGGGGGCGCCGGAGACCAGCCCCTGCAGCTTGGCGAACGCCACCACCGAGCCGGTGAAGGTAATGGCCCCGATCGCGGTGCCGAGCGACATCTCGATCAGGTTGGCGGTCTTAATCGCGCCCACGCTGCCGATGCCGTAGGCCTGCGGCAGATAGAGCGCCGCCGCCGCCACCAGCACGGCGGCGATGCCGACCAGCGAGTGGAAGGCAGCCACCAGTTGCGGCAGTGCCGTCATCTGGATCCTGAGCGCGATCACGGTGCCGACGGCGCCGCCGATCAGGATGCCGACCACGATCAGCGGGTAGCTCACCACCCCTGGATCAAGCACCGTGGTGAGCACGGCGATCACCATGCCGATGATGCCGAGCACATTGCCGCGCCGCGCCGTTTCCGGATGCGACAGGCCGCGCAGCGCCATGATGAAGCAGACCGCGGCGATCAGATAGGCGAAGCCGACCAGGGTCTCGCTCACCGGCCGTCCCCCTTCGGCTTCCTCTTGTACATGTGGAGCATGCGCTGGGTGACGATGAAGCCGCCGAAGATGTTGACCGCCGCCAGCGCCACGGCGACGAGGCCCATCGCCTTCGAGAAGCTCAGGTCGGCCGGTCCGGCGGCAATAAGCGCCCCGACCACGATGACCGAGGAGATGGCGTTGGTGACGCTCATCAGCGGCGAGTGCAATGCCGGCGTCACGTTCCAGACCACGTAGTAGCCGACGAAACAGGCGAGCACGAACACGGTCGCCAGAAAGATGAAGCCGCCGCCGTCCATGGGGGCCGCTTAAGCCAGGTTTTCCGCCGTCACGATCGTCTAACCCTCCCCCGCGAGCTCCGGATGCACCACCTTGCCATCATGAGCGATGAGTGTGCCCTTGACGATCTCGTCCTCGAGGTCGATGTCGAGCGCGCCCTTATCCTTGTCGACCAGGATTTCCAGGAAGTTGAACAGGTTGCGGGCATAAAGCGCGCTCGCCGATGCGGCGACCCGCCCTGGCAGGTTGAGCGGACCGATGATCGTGACCTCGGCCTTGTGCACCACCTCGCCGGCCTCGGACAGCGCGCAGTTGCCGCCCTCATCCACCGCCAGGTCGACGATGACCGAGCCCGGCTTCATGTCCTTGACCATCGCCTCGGTGATCAGCACCGGGGACGGCCGGCCCGGGATGAGCGCGGTGCAGATGGCGATGTCCTGGGTTTTCAAGGTCTCGTGAATCAGCGCCGCCTGCTTCTCCTTGTAGGCGTCGCTCATCTCCTTGGCATAGCCCTCCTGGCTCTCCGCCTGCAGGAACTCCTCGTCTTCCACCGCAACGAACTTGGCGCCAAGCGACTTGACCTCCTCCTTGGTCGCCGGGCGCACGTCGGTGGCCGAGACCACGGCACCCAGCCGCCGGGCGGTGGCGATCGCCTGCAGCCCGGCGACGCCCACGCCCAACACCATGACCCGGGCCGGCGGCACCGTGCCGGCAGGGGTCATCATCATCGGGAATGCGCGCTGGAACGCCGCCGCCGCTTCGATCACTGCCATGTAGCCGGCCAGGTTCGATTGCGACGACAGCGCGTCCATCGATTGCGCCCGGCTGATGCGCGGCATCAACTCCATGGCAAACGCGGTGATGCCGGCCTCGGCGTAAGCCCGGCACGCCCGAGGCGCCCCCTGGGGAGCCAAGAGGCCGATCAGCGCCGCCCCCTTTCGCATCATCGCCAGCTCGTCGAGCGCGCCGCCCGCCTGCGGCCCGAAGCCTCCCGCCTTCGCGAAGCCCGCTTCGGCGGGCGAAGGAAGGTCGGCGGAGGGCCCGTCGAGCTTTGGAGTCATCGGGCGCCGCACCTTGAGCACGATGTCCGCATCCTTGAGCGCCGTCGCCCCGTCGCCGGCGATCTCGGCGCCGGCCTGCCTGAAGGCCGCGTCGGGGATGGCCGCGCCGTCACCGGCATGGGCTTCCAACACCACGTCGAGCCCCAGGCCGATCAGGCGCTTCACGGTGTCGGGCGTGGCCGCCACCCGGGTTTCGTCCGCATGACGCTCCTTGGGAATCGCAACTTTCATAGTTGGCCGCGACGTCCTGTCGATTGGATGACGCACCGTGACCACGGTGCCAGGATAAACAATGCTCTTCTCCGCGGCGTTTGTGAAGGCTCGATCCATCACCGTCTCACTGCTGGCAACCCTTGCCGGACCGGCCGACCCATGGGC
>JBHICX010000032.1:0-12422 GCA_046759805.1 Kiloniellales bacterium
CCATCCCGAACAGGTCCTTCGCCGTGTAGTAGGGATGGAACGGGATGGTGTCCTGTGGCCCCTTCACGTCGATGCCGAGCGGGTTGTTGGACTTGGTGGTGTGCAGCGCCCACAGGTGCAGGAACACCAGGCCGAAGATGACGAACGGCAAAAAATAGTGCAGCGAGTAGAACCGTTTCAGGGTCGGATCGCCGACCGCAAACCCGCCCCACAGCCAATTGACGATCACCTCGCCGAACCACGGCACCGCCGAGAACAGGTTGGTGATCACCGTCGCCGCCCAGAAGCTCATCTGGCCCCAGGGCAGCACGTAGCCCATGAAGGCGGACATCATCATGGTGATCAGGATCAACACGCCGATGATCCACAACAGCTCGCGCGGCGGCTTGTACGAGCCGTAGTAGAGGCCGCGGAACAGGTGGATGTAGACCACCAGGAAGAACATCGAGCCGCCGTTCGTGTGCAGGTAGCGTAAGAGCCAGCCGTAGTTCACGTCGCGCATGATGCGCTCGATGCTGCCAAACGCGAGGTCGGCATGCGGCGTGTAGTGCATGGCCAGCACGATGCCGGTGACGATCATGATCACCAGCGAGATGCCGGCGAGCGAGCCGAAGTTCCACCAATACGACAGGTTCTTGGGCGTCGGGTAGTCGATTAGGTCGTGCTGCAGCAGGGTGAAGATCGGCAGCCGGTCGTCGATCCACTTGATGAGCTTCATGTCTGTCATCGCCATGGCCGCGCCTACCCGATTCGCACCAGGCTGTCCTCGACGAAGCTGTAGCTGGGAACCGCCAGGTTTCGCGGCGCCGGCCCCCTGCGGATGCGCCCGGAGGTGTCGTAGTGCGAGCCGTGACAGGGGCAGAACCAGCCGCCGTAGTCGCCGCGCGGGTCGGTCACCTTCTGGCCCAGCGGGATGCAGCCGAGATGGGTGCACACGCCGACCAGGATCAGCCATTCCGGTTTCTTGACCCGCGCGCTGTCGGCCTCCGGGTCGGACAGGTCGTCGAGGCTGACGGACTCGGCCTTCTCGATCTCCTCGGGCGTACGCCGGCGGATGAACACCGGCATGCCACGCCAGGCGACGGTGATCGACTGGCCGACCTCGATCGCCGACAGGTCGACCTCGATCGAGGCCAGGGCCAGCACGTCGGCCGACGGGTTCATGCTGTCAATGAGCGGCCACGCCACCGCCGCCGTCCCCAGCGCCCCGACCGCGGCGGTGCCGACATAGAGAAAGTCCAGGAAGTCGCGGCGCGTGCCGCCCTCGCCGGGCTTGTCCGGCCCGGATTCCCGCACCGTATCCGCCATGTGACTTACCCCCGATCCGACCGTCGCGCCCCACCGCCCCCGCGGGATCGAACGCCGATCATGGAACCCCTGCCGGCGCCGCCATGCCACACGGCGCCGCCCGGTTCCACCGCCCCTTGGTTGCGGTCGCCCGCCAGGAGAAAGCGGTATAATGCATAACCTCGGCCTTGCAAAGGCCGCTTCGGTTCGAGAAAGCACCGGATTCCATGCGACTCGCGCTCTATCAGCCGGACATCCCCCAGAACGCAGGCGCCATATTGCGGCTCGGCGCCTGCCTCGGGGTGGCGGTCGACATCATCGGGCCCTGCGGCTTCCTGATCGACGACCGTCGCCTGCGTCGCGTGGGCATGGACTACCTGGACCAGGTCGAGCTCCGCCGGCATCGCTCCTGGGCGGCGTTTCAACGGGCCCGGGCCGAGGACGGCGGCGGCCGGCTGGTCTTGCTGACCACCCGCGCCGAGTGCCCCTACACCGCTTTCGCCTTCCGGGCCGACGATGCCCTGCTTCTCGGCCGCGAGAGCGCCGGGGTGCCCGACGAGGTGCACGCCGCCGCCGACGCGCGCCTGTGCGTGCCGATGCGCCCGGGGCTGCGCTCGCTCAACGTGGCGCTGGCCGCGGCCGTGGTCCTGGGCGAGGCGCTCCGACAGTGCAACGGCTTTCCCCGGGGCGCCCGGTGAGCAAAGCCGCCCCGGACGCCCGGCTGATGGCGGAGCGCCGGGCTCGCGCCGTGTCCTGGTTCGAGGATTTGCGCGATCAGATCTGCGGCGCCTTCGAGGCCATCGAGGACGACCACGGCGGGCCCGGCGCCGGCCTCGAGCCCGGCCGCTTCGAGCACCGGGCCTGGCGGCGCCCCGGCGGCGGTGGCGGCGTGATGGCGATCCTGCGTGGCCGCGTGTTCGAGAAGGCGGGGGTCAACCTGTCCACGGTCCACGGCGAGTTCTCGCAAGATTTTCGCCAGGCCGTCCCCGGCGCCGCCGAGGACCCGCGGTTTTGGGCCAGCGGCATCTCGGTGGTGGCGCATCCGCGCTCGCCGCTGGTGCCGGCGGCGCATATGAACACCCGCCACATCGCCACCACCAAGGCCTGGTTCGGCGGCGGCATGGACCTGACGCCGGTCTATCCTGACCAGGCCGACAGCGCGGCCTTCCACGCCGCCTGCAAGGCCGCCTGCGACCGCCACGATCCGGCCTTTCATCCGCGGTTCAAGAAGTGGTGCGACGAGTACTTCCATCTCCACCACCGCGACGAGCCGCGCGGTATCGGCGGTATCTTCTACGACGAGCTCAATAGCGGCGACTGGGAGGCCGATTTCGCCTTCACCCGGGATGTCGGGCGCGCCTTTCTCGAGGTCTACCCGGTGCTGGTGCGCCGGCACATGGACCGACCGTGGACCGACCGGCAGCGCCGCCACCAGCTCGAGCGCCGCGGCCGTTACGTGGAGTTCAACCTGCTCTACGACCGCGGCACCAAGTTCGGGCTCGCAACCGGCGGCAACGTCGACGCCATCCTCATGTCCCTACCCCCCAAGGCCGCCTGGCCGTAACGGCCCGCTCAGGTGGTTGGCATAACCTCCCTGAGCAGTTGTCATCCTCCGCCGTCCGAGCTATGATTACGGTAATACAGTAAGGAGGTGTTACCATTATGCCCACTGCTGTTCTTGTTAGCAAAGTGACCACCAAAGGTCAGACCACAATTCCGATAAAGATTCGTGAGCATCTCGGTGTGAGAGCCGGTGACGCCGTCATGTTCACTATTGAGGGCGAGCAGGTCACGCTGAAACGTGTGGAGCGGCTCGATGCCGGCTTCCTGAAGCTGGCCACGGAAAGCTTCTGCGACTGGAACACTCCGGAGGCCGATGAGGCGTTCCGTGACCTATAGGCGTTGGGATGTCGTAGTCGTTGGCTATCCCTTCATTGAGGGTGACACGGCCAAGAGACGACCGGCCCTCATCGTTTCCAGTGACGCCCTACACGTGGCCCACGGCGTCTACTGGATCGTGATGATCACCACTGCAAGAGCGGGCGCCCGGGCGGAGGACATCCAGGTCACCGACCACCGCAAGGCTGGCCTGCCCATGGACTGCGTAATCCGAGTTCCGCGTCTTACCACTTTGGGTGAGGCTCAGATCTTATATCGCCGGGGCTCGATCACCGTGAAGGACCGCAATGCCGTCGCGTCCCTGCTCAAGAAGTATCTGCCGTAATCCCGGCCGTCGCCGCCGGGTCAGCGCGTCTTGGCGACAAGGGCGCGCAGATGGGCCAGCGCCGCCTTGCGATCGGCGGTGAAGTCGCCCTCGATCCACCACTCCTCGACCCGGCCGAGCAGCTCCCCGACCGCAGGCCCAGCGGCCACCCCGAGGGCCAGCACATCGCGGCCATGCAGCGGGAACTTGGGCGGCGTCCAGGTCTCGGCCTCGGTGATGAGCGCGCGCCAGGTCTCGGTTTCGTGGCGCGACCGGGTCTCGCCTTCGCCGGCCCAGGCCAGGAGCGCCAGGTCGCGGAAGGTGTCCGCGCCCAGGCGATAGAGCGCGTGCCGGCGCGCCCGGCGGTCGAGGTCCACGGTGACCGCCATCGGCGGGTCGGTCAGGGTGCGCAGGCGCTCGCGCTGGGCCTTCGACAACCGCAACCGTTCCGCCACGGCGGTAGCGCTGCCGCCGCCGAGGAGGGCGGCCAGCCGGCGCAGCGGGTCGGCGCCGCCGGTGAGCCCCTCCGCCGTCACCAGCGCCGCCAGGCGCCGCCCGTCCCCGGCCTCAGGCAACGCCTGCTCGAGCACCCGATCCTCGGCCATCATCGCGATCACCGGCGCCGGGTCGGGGGCGCCGAGCACGGCCAGGATTTCTTCGCGCACCCGCTCGCCCGATAGGCCCTTGAGCTCCGGCGCCAGCTCGCGGCAGGCATCGAGCGCCGCCGGGTCCGCCGGAGGCCGCCCGTACCAGGCGTAGAACCGGAAGAAGCGCAGCAGCCGCAGCTTGTCCTCGATGATCCGCCGCCGGGCGTCGCCGACGAAGCGCACCCGGCCGCGGCGTAGGTCCTCGAGGCCGCCGACCGGGTCGTACAGGGTCCCGTCGGCGGCGCAGTACACGGCGTTGATGGTGAAGTCGCGGCGCCGGGCATCGGTCACCCAGTCGTCGGTGAAGGCGACCCGGGCGCGGCGGCCGTCGGTCTCGACGTCGCGCCGCAAGGTGGTGATCTCGAACCGGGCGGCGTCGACCACCGCGGTCACCGTGCCGTGCTCGAGGCCGGTCGGCAGGGCGCGGTGGCCGGCCCGCGCCAACAGCCGCAGCACGGTCTCCGGCTCATCGGGGGTGGCGAAGTCGACGTCCTTCACCGGGCGGCCCAAAACCGCGTCGCGCACGCAGCCGCCCACGAAGCGCACGCAGGCACCCTCGGCGCTCAACGCGTCGAGGACCGCCCGGGTCGCCGGCGCCGTCATCCAGGGCTGGGGCGCGATCTGCCCCGCTCTTTGCATCGCACACCTCCGCCGCTGGACCCGGCGTCAGTCGCACGACCGCCGGATCAGCACCTGGGCCAGGTTCACCAACATGCCGGCGGTGGCGCCCCAGATGTAATGATCCCGGTAGGACAAGGCGTAGAAATGGCGCAGCCGACCGGCGAACCGTCGGGAGTGCCGCTGGTGGTTGGCCGGGTCCATGACGAAGTCCAGCGGCACCTCGAAGGCTTCCACCACCTCGACCGGATCGAGGCGCAGCGAGAACGGCGGCGAGACGATGCCGACCACCGGCGTGACCCGGAACCCGGTGCGGGTGGTGTAGGTATCGAGGCGCCCGACGAGTGCCACCCGGTCGCGCCGCAGCCCGACCTCCTCGGCCGCCTCGCGCAGCGCCGCTGCCTCGGGATGCGCATCCCCGGGCTCGATCCGCCCGCCCGGGAAGCTGATCTGTCCGGCGTGATCGTTCAGGTGCTCGGTGCGGCGGGTCAGCAACACGGTCATTCCCTCCGGCCGGTCGAAGATGGGCACCAGGACCGCCGCATCGACCAGCCCGCCCTCGGCCTGCGGCGACCGGTCGAAACCGTCGTCGCCGCGGGCCCGGCGCGGCGCCGCGGCCAGGCGCTCGACCAGCTCATCCCGGGACACCGGCGCCCCATCACCGGCGCCGGCCGGCCTGATCCAAGGGAAAGAACCGGCCTTTGCTGCAAACCCCGAAGCGCGCCTCACCACCCAGCCGTCGGGTCTCGCCGAGTTCGATCAACTGATAGAACACCGGGCGCAGAATCAGGGCCTCGAGCCGCCCCCGTATCAGGACATAGGGGCGCGGCTCGCCGGTGGCCGCGTCATGGGCGGCGCGGATCGGATGCTCGGCGTCGGCCTCCACCCACTCGTCGAGGTTGGTCCGGAAACGCAGCACCCGCTCTTCGCCCTCGCCGTCGGCCTCGACCTCGACCGCGGTGAACGGGGCGTCGTCGACCCGGATGCGGCCCTGCTCGACCGGTGTCACCAACCAGTAGGCGCCCTCCTCGTCGCGGTACAGAACTTTGGAAAACAGCCGCACGAGCGATTTGCGGCCGATCGGCGAGCCGTGATAGAACCAGGTGCCATCGACGGCGATGCGCATGTCGAACTCGCCACAGGACGCCCGGTCGGCATCCTGTGGGCCGCCGGGTGGGGTGGCGGAGCGGGCCGTTCCCGCCCGCAGCCACTTGGCCAGCACCGCGGCATCCGGCGGCGCCGACGTCATGGCGCCTCGACGCCTCGGTGAGGCGGCCGGACACAAGAGACGATGAATTGACCCTCACCGACACCTCCGCCGGCAATAACCTGTCGCCCCATGAGCCCTCCGCCGGGCTGATCGCGGAAGTCGAAGCGCTCGGCCAGCAAATGGCGCTGGTCCGCGAACGCGTTGGCCGAATGATCTTCGGCCAGCAAGCCGTCATCGACCTTTCTCTTATCACGCTGCTTTCCGGGGGTCACGCCCTGTTGATCGGCGTGCCCGGACTGGCCAAGACGCGCCTGGTGGAGACCCTGGGCACGGTGCTGGGGCTCGACGACCGGCGGGTGCAGTTCACCCCCGACCTGATGCCGGCCGACATTCTCGGCTCCGAGGTGCTGGAGGAATCCGAGACCGGCAAGCGGGCGTTCCGCTTCATCAGGGGCCCGGTGTTCTGCCAGCTGTTGATGGCGGACGAAATCAACCGGGCCAGCCCGCGCACCCAATCGGCCCTGTTGCAGGCGATGCAGGAGCACCGGGTCTCGGTCGCCGGTCAATATCATCCGCTGCCGCGCCCGTTCCACGTGCTGGCGACTCAGAACCCGTTGGAGCAGGAAGGCACCTACCCGCTGCCCGAGGCGCAGCTCGACCGTTTCCTGATGGAGATAGACGTCGACTATCCGGCCCTGGAGGCGGAGCGGCACATGCTGATTGCCACCACCGGCGCCGAGGTGGAGGCACCGGTGCCGACGCTCAAGGCCAAGCAGCTCCTGGCTGCCCAACAGCTGGTGCGCCGGGTGCCGGTGGGCGAGAGCGTGGTGGCGGCGATTCCCAGCCTGGGGCGCTCGGGCCGGCCCGACGAGAGCACGAGCGAGGCGGTGCGCGCGCACGTTTTCTGGGGGCCGGGGCCGCGGGCCAGCCAGGCGCTGATGCTAGCGGGGCGCGCGCGGGCCCTCATCGACGGGCGTTACGCGCCGTCCAAGGACGACGTCCTGGCCCTGGCGCCGGCCGTGCTGCGGCATCGCATGGCGCTCAATTTCGCCGCCCGGGCCGAGGGCGTGACCATCGACGACGTGATCGGCAAGCTCTGCGAGCCGCTGGCCTGAACCGGCAGGGCAGGCGGGCAAACGATGGCGCCGGAACAGCAGCGCAACGTCCGACACCGGGCCGAGCAACTGGCGGCGCCCCTGCCGCCGCTGCTGGTCGCGGCCGAACGGGTGGCGTCCACGGTGGCCCAGGGCGTGCACGGCCGGCGCCGGGTCGGCCAGGGCGAAACCTTCTGGCAGTTCCGACGCTACGAGTTCGGCGACCCGGCGCAACTCATCGATTGGCGGCAGTCGGCCAAGAGCCAGAACCTGTTCGTGCGCGAACACGAGTGGGAGGCGGCGCAGAGTGTCTGGCTGTGGCGTGACTGCTCCGCCTCCATGTCCTACCGGTCCGAGCGAACGCTGCCGGAGAAGATCCGGCGCGCCGAGTTGCTGCTGCTGGCGCTGATGGCGCTTCTGATACGCGCCGGCGAGCACATAACCCTGCTCGGCAGCGGCCTCACGCCGTCCACTGGCCGCGCCACCTTCCACCGCCTCGCCGGCCTGGTGGCGCGCCAGGACGGCTCGCAAGCCGGCGCTGATTTGCCGGTCTTCGAGGTGCTGCCGCGCTACGCCCAGCTGGTGCTCATCGGTGACTTCCTGAGCCCGGCCGAAGATATCCATGCCTGCATCGGCCGGTTCGCCGCCCGCGGCTGTCGCGGCCATCTGTTGCAGATCCTCGACCCGGCCGAGGTGACCCTGCCGTTCCGCGGCCGGGTCCGTTTCGCCGGCCTCGAGGACGAAGCCGAGATCGCCACCCTCGGCCGGGTCGAGAGCGTCCGCGGCGAGTACCGCTCGCGGCTCCGCACCCATCGCGACCAGGTGGCGGCGTTGGCCCGCGCGGTCGGCTGGGGGTACTCGAGCCACCGCACCGACCGGCCGCCGCAGGCGCCGCTGCTGGGGCTCTATATGGCGCTCGACCAGCGCCTCAGGAGGTAGGCGGTCGATGCTGGAGATAGGCCCGATCGCGTTTGCGTCTCCCTGGATCCTGTCGGCGCTGTTGTTGCTGCCGCTCTTATGGCGGCTGCTCCGGGTGCTGCCGCCGGCGCCGCGACTGGTCCGCTTTGCGCCGATCCGCTTCCTCATTGCCCTGCCGCGCACCGAGGAGACGCCGCACCGGACGCCGCTTTGGCTGATCGCCCTGCGCACCGCCATCGCCGCCTTGGTGATCCTGGCGCTGGCCGATCCGCTGATCAACCCGCGCGACCACCTGCCCGGGACGGGGCCGGTGCTGCTGGTGGTCGATGACGGCTGGGCCGCGGCGCGGGACTGGCCGGCCCGGCAACGAACGTTGCTGGAGCGCCTCGAGGGCGCCGAGCGGGACCGCCGCCCTGTCGCCCTCATTACCACCGCGCCAGGCGCCGACGGCGAGCCGGTGGCGCCGAGCGGCCTTGGGCCAGCGGCGCAGGCGCGGCCGCTGGCGCAGGCGCTGACCCCGAAGCCCTGGCCCACTGACCGCCGGGCGACACTGGCCGCCGTCGACGCGCTCGAACTCGATAGCGCCGCCCATGTGGTGTGGCTGAGCGACGGGCTCGACGACCAGGCATCGGGGGAGGCGGGCGGCGCCTTCATGGTGCTGGCCGAGCGGCTGCAACGCCTCGGCAGCCTCGAGGTCGTGGT
The DNA here is from genome assembly GCA_046759805.1 of Kiloniellales bacterium. Lineage (GTDB taxonomy): Bacteria > Pseudomonadota > Alphaproteobacteria > JBHICX01 > JBHICX01 > JBHICX01. The sequence continues at coordinate 8,680 of JBHICX010000032.1, forward strand.
CGACCGGCCCGAGCGGCTTCCGGTGCTGTTGCGGCCGCCGGCCCGTCAGGGCGGCAACCTCGCAGTCACCGCCCTGCGCCCGACCGGCGCCAGGGCGACCGCGGGCCAGGCCTCGGTCTGGGTGCGCGCCATCGCCGTCGACGGCCGCATGCTCGGCCGCGAACAGATGGTCTTTGCCGCCGGCGAGGCCGCCGCCACGGCACGGCTGCCGCTGCCGCCGGAGCTGGGAAACGACCTGGCCCGGCTGGCCATCGAGGGCCAGGGGACGGCCGGCGCCGTCACCCTCATCGACGATCGCTGGCGGCGCCGGCCGGTGGGCCTGGTGGCGACCGGCCCGCTCGACCGGGTGCAGCCGCTCTTAAGCGAGCTCCACTACCTGGAGCGGGCGCTGGGCCCGTTCAGCGAGGTCCGGCGCGGCAGCGTCGGCGAGCTCATCAAGGGCGAGATCGCGGTGCTGGTGCTGGGCGACGCCAGCCTGCCCGACGCCACCCAGCGCCAGGCGATCGCCCGGTGGCTGGAGGACGGCGGCACGGTGCTGCGCTTCGCCGGACCCAACCTCGCCGAGGCGGCCGACGAGCTGACCCCGGTGGCCCTGCGCCGCGGCGGCCGGGCGCTCGGCGGGACCATGAGCTGGAGCCGGCCCCAGCGGCTGGCGCCGTTCCCCCGCACAAGCCCGTTTCACCGCCTGGCGGCGCCGGACGAGGTGACCGTGCGCCGCCAGGTACTGGCGGAGCCGTCGCTGGAGCTGGCCGAGCGCACATGGGCGCGGCTGGCCGACGGCACCCCGCTGGTGACGGCGGCGCGCCGCGGCGACGGCTGGCTGGTGCTGGTGCACACTACCGCCAACACGGGCTGGTCGAACCTGTCGCTGTCGGGTTTGTTCGTCGAAATGATGCAGCGGGTGGTTTGGCTGAGCCAGGGCGTGACCGGGGACGACCCGGATGCCGTCCTGGCGCCCATTGAGACCCTGGACGGCTTCGGGCGCCTGGGCGCACCGCCGTCGGCTGCCGCGCCGCTGGCGGTCCGCGAGTTCGACGCGGCACAGGCCGGGCCCGCTTCGCCGCCGGGTTTCTACGGCCGCGGTCTGGAACGGCGTGCCCTCAACCTGTCGCCCGGAATCGAGGCGATGGCGGCCGTCGAGGACCTGCCCGACGGCGTCACCCGGGGCGCCTATAAGGCACAGGACGAAACCCTCCTGAAGCCGTGGCTCATTGCCGCGGCGCTGCTGCTTTTGCTGGCGGACAGCGTGATCTCGCTGGCGCTGCGCGGCCTGCTGCCGGTCCCCTGGGGCCGGGGCGCCGCTGTCGCCGGCATCGTCGCCGCGGTCGGGCTGGCTGCGCCCGGCGCCGTCGCTCAGGGCGCCGACGACGCGGCGATCGCCAGGGCTACGCTGAGGACCCACCTCGCCTACGTCATCACCGAGCAACCGGCGGTCGACCGCACCAGCAAGGCGGGCCTGCGCGGGCTCAGCCTGATCCTCGACCAGCGCACCGCGGTGGAGCCGGCGGAGCCCCTTGGCGTCGACCCGGCGAGGGACGAGCTGAGCGTGTTCCCGTTGCTGTACTGGCCCATGACGCCCCAGCAACGGCCGCCATCGCCGCATGTGGTGCGCAGGCTGAACGCGTATCTCGCGAACGGCGGCACCATCCTGTTCGACACCCGCGACGAGGGCGGCACGGTCAGCGACGAGTGGCTGTTGCGCCGGCTGGCCCGCGACCTCAACGTACCGCCGCTGGTGCCGGTGCCGCCGGACCACGTGCTGACCAAGGCGTTCTACCTGATGCAGGAGTTTCCCGGCCGTTGGGCCGGCGGCACGCTGTGGGTCGAGCAGCCGGGCAGCCGCCTCAACGACGGGGTCTCGGCGGTGATCGTCGGCGGCAACGACTGGGCCGCGGCCTGGGCGATCGACGACGCCGGCCGGCCCTTATACGCCATCGTGCCGGGCGGCGAATTGCAGCGCGAGATGGCGTATCGCTTCGGCGTCAACCTGGTGATGTATGCGCTGACCGGCAACTACAAGGCGGACCAGGTGCACGTGCCGGCGATTCTGGAACGCCTGGGACAATAGGATGGAAGCGACCGGCATCCAGTTTGCGCCGCTCCTGGCCTGGCCGGTCATGGTCGGGCTGGGCGGGCTTGCGGCGCTGGTTCTGGGGTTGTGCCTGGCCCGTCAGGCCACGGGCAGCGGCGGGCGGGTGCTGGTCGCGGCGCTGTTGCTGGTGAGCCTCTTAAACCCGTCGCTGGTGCGCGAGCGGCGCCAGGCGCTGTCCGATGTGGCGGTGGTCCTGGTCGACGAATCGGCGAGCCAGAGCGTCGGCGAGCGACGCCGCCAGGCCGACGCGGCCCTGGCCGCCATCGAGCGCCAGGCGGCCGCGTTCGCCGACCTGGAGCTGCGCGTGGTGCGCAGCACCGGGGAGGACGCCCTCGGCGCCGCGGCGGGCGCGTTGGGCGCCGGCGGAACCCGGCTGTTCGGCGCCGTCAACCGGACCCTGTCCGACGTGCCGCGGCGGCGCCTAGCCGGCGTGATCCTGATCACCGACGGTCAGGTGCACGACACGGCGCACGGCGCCGCCCTGAAGGCGCCGCTGCACGTCCTGTTGACCGGACGGCCGAGGGAGGCGGACCGGCGACTGGTGGTGGTCAAGGTGCCGAGCTACGGCCTGGTGGGCCTGAAGCAGTCGATGACGGTGCGCATCGAGGACGCCCAGGCGCCGCCGCGCCAGCGGGTGCCCCTCACCGTGCGCCGCAACGGCGAGCCGCTCAAGGAGGCGATGCTGCCGGCCGGCGTCGACTACGACCTCGACTTCCAAGTCGAACCCGGCTTGAGCGTGTTCGAGCTGGCGGCGGCGGCGGCGGAAGGCGAGATCACCACCCAGAACAACCGCGCGGTGGTTTCGATCAACGGTGTGCGTGACCGGTTGCGGGTATTGCTGGTCAGCGGCGAGCCCCATGCCGGCGAGCGCACCTGGCGCAACCTGCTCAAGTCCGACCCTTCGGTCGACCTGGTGCACTTCACCATCCTGCGCCCGCCGGAGAAGCAGGACGGCACGCCGATACGGGAGCTGTCGCTGATCGCCTTTCCCATCCGTCAGCTGTTCCAGGTCAAGCTGGCCGAGTTCGACCTGATCATCTTCGACCGCTACCGCCGGCGCGGCGTGTTGCCGAGCACTTATTTGCGCAACCTCGCCGACTACGTGCGCAGCGGTGGCGCGTTGCTGGAAGCGGTGGGGCCGAGCTTCGCCAACCAGTTCAGCCTGTACCGCACGCCCTTGGGCGAGGTGCTGCCGGGCGAGCCTACCGGCGCCGTGATCGAGCACGGCTTCCGGCCGGTGGTGACCGATCTCGGCCGGCGCCACCCGGTGACCGCGTCGCTGCCCGGCGACGTCGGCGCCGGCGAGACGCCGCGCTGGGGCCGCTGGTTCCGCCAGATCGGGGTGGTTCCGACCGCCGGCAAGGTGGTGATGAGCGGAGTCGACGAGCAGCCGCTGCTGATCCTCGATCGGGTCGGCAAGGGCCGGGTGGCGCAGCTGATGAGCGACCACATGTGGTTGTGGGCGCGCGGGTTCGAGGGCGGCGGGCCACAGGCGGAGATGTTGCGCCGCATTGCCCACTGGCTGATGAAGGAACCGGAGCTGGAGGAGAACGACCTGCGTGCCGAGGTGCGCGGCGACCGGCTGCACGTTGTGCGCCGCTCGCTCACCGCCGGTGCCGGCACGGTTGCGGTTAGCGCCCCGTCCGGCGAG
>JBHICX010000033.1:0-12411 GCA_046759805.1 Kiloniellales bacterium
CACGAGCGCCGCCAAAAGATCGGCGACCTCCTGCAGCTGGGCGCCCTTGATACGTTTGCCGACACGGCCGAGTGCGCCCTTAGAGATGGTCACGAAGTCGACGCCTTCGATGACAAGGCGCCCGAACTTGGCCAGACGGTCATGGTCGGAGCGCAAGGCGGCAAGCGCTCGCGTCGCCATCCCTTCCAGGTGGAATTTGGCCTCATCTGGCGAGACCGCCCATGCAGGGGTGGCGACCGGCGCAGTTAGCCACACCAGCATGGCGGCAACGGCAGGTCCTAGTCTCATCGAGTACGCAAACACCTCGAAACGACCACGCGAATCATAGTATAGACATAAGATTAAGTGCTGAGTGTGACACTTCTGACACAATTTCGACCTTTTTAGAGCAGTATCCACTGTCGTGCAATCGCTCCGGCCCACTCCCCTTCCGGCCACCTGAACGGTTGGTTAATGGGTTAACCCTTCAACAAACTTTTGATCGATGACGAGGCCGCTACACGGCCGCGGCCGGTGTAGGCCTCGTGGTTGGCCTCGATGTGGTCCAGCCTGTACAGGTAGTTGATCATCAGGCCGGCCGATTGCGCCATGCCCTTTTCCGACCGGTCGGCCAACCAGTTGAGCCGCTGCACTCGGGCGCCGTTGGACAGGTGGAAATGCGCCACCCGGTCGAGGGCCTGCCCGCCCGGGCCCTTCTCGGCGACCAGATAGCGGGCGCAAAGTCGCATCAGCGGCTCGCGAAGCGCGGTTGCGGTGGCGGCGTCTCGGTCCCAGTCGGGCCGGTCGAGCTGCGCCCGCAGCCCCGCTTCCAGCGGCGACGGCGATTGCTGGTCAAGCCACCGGCGGAAGCCGGGAATCGGCGACAAGGTCGCGAAGTTCTTGAGCCGGCCGAACTCGGCGGCCAGCCGGTCGATGACGCGCTTGATCAGGAAGCCGCCGAAGCTAATTCCGGCGAGGCCCTTCTGGGCGTTGGAGATCGAGTAGAAGATGGCGGTGTCGGCGGTCTGCGGATCCTCAACCGGCGCCGATTCGTCCAACAGCGTCTGGATGTTCCCGGCCATGCCATTGACCAGGGCGACCTCGACGAAGATCAACGGCTCCTCGGGCATACGCGGATGGAAGAAGGCAAAGCAACGGCGGTCGGAATCGAGCCGGTTCTTCAGGTCATCCCAGCTCTCGATCGCGTGCACCGCCTCGTAGCCGATGAGCTTTTCCAACAACGCCGCCGGCGACTCCCACGTGATCCGCTCGAGCTCGAGGAACCCGATGTCGAACCAGAGGGTCAACAGTTCCTCCAGGTCCGACGCGGTCGCGGCGAAGCCGGGGTCCTCCTTCGCCAGGGCAAGCAGATCGGCCCGCAAGTCAACAAGGAACTTAACACCATCCGGCAGATCATTGAATTGTCGTAAGAGTCGCGTGCGCGGCGGCTCGAGGAGCTGCCTCAGTCGCAGCTCGGCGGCGCGGCGGGAGCGCGGATCCCGTGCCTTGCGCAGCGCCTCGACGGCGTGATCGACGGCGGCCTGATCGGTGTCGAACTCATCCGTCAGCAGGCGCAGGAAACGCTGGCGCCCGGTCTCGTTGAGGTCGAGATAAACCCGTCCCAGCGCCGCGGCGCGCGCCCGCGCCGTCACCTCGCCGCCGAGTGCCTTGAGACAGTCCCGCATCTGCTGGCTGAGCCGGGCGGCGTCCTCCCCCGGAAGGCTCGGCCTAAACTCGGCCCCCACGGCATCGCGCGCGGCACCCGCCAGCTCCCGCCAGGCAGCGCGCAGGTTGCGCAGCGTGCGGTCGAGAAAGCCCGAAGCGGGGCGCTCGTTCATGGCATATCGTCCGGCCTAAGCGAGCGCCGCGGATCCGCGGCGGCGACCGAGCACGCTCATGCAACCGTTCCTTCCTTGAGGCGGCCGAGCACCGCCGGCAGCGTCTCGGCCAGGTCCTCGGCAATGAGCCCGGGTCCGAATTCGGAGGCCGCGGCCCCTTGCAGCCAAGCGGCCGCACAGGCGGCGTCGAACGGCTCCATGCCCTGGGCCAGGAGCCCTAGCGCAAATCCGGCCAGCACGTCGCCGGCGCCGGCAGTGGCCAATTCCGGCGGCGCGTTATGGTTGATCACGGCCCGCCCGTCCGCGGCGGCGATCACGGTATCATATCCCTTGAACAGGATGACCGCCCCGCTCGCCGCCGCCGCGGCGCGGCTGCGAGCGAGCTTGCCCTCCCCTTCCGTGTCGTCACCGAACAGGCGCGCGAATTCGCCGGCATGCGGGGTCATGAGGCAAGGGCTCTCAATGGCGCCGAACAGCGATTCCGGGGCATCGGCAAACACCGTGAGCGCGTCGGCGTCGAGCACGCAGGGCTTGGCGGTCGACAGACAGCCCAGCGCCCGCTCTCGGGTCTCGGACGTGACCCCGTTGCCGGGTCCTATGAGCGCCGCCCGGATGCGCGACTCACTTACGAGCTCGACCAGTGCCGCCCGGTCATCGACGGTGCGAACGATGCACCCGGGCAGCGACAGCTTGTAGATCATCGCCGCCTCCGGGGGGCCAGCCAGGCTCACCATGCCGGCGCCGACCCGTTGGGCGCCGCGCGCCGCCAGCCGGGCGGCGCCGGTGATGTCGGCCCCGCCGACGACCACCGCATGGCCGCGGCTGTACTTGTGATCCCCGGGCTCAGGCCACGGGTAGCGCCGAAGCCACAACCCGGGCCCGTTCAACCGCTGGCGCGGCCGGACATCGTCTAGCACGCCGTCCGGGATGCCGATGTCGGCGACCACCAGATCACCCATGAGCGCTCGCCCCGGTAGCAGGTAATGGCCGGGCTTAGGGCGAAAGAACGTCACCGTGAGCACGGCTTGCGGGGCAACGCCCAGCACCGCGCCGCTATCCCCGTGCACGCCGCTCGGCACGTCGATGGACACGCAGGGCAGCGCCGCGCGGTTGATCGCTTCGATCGCGCCCCGCGCCACTCCCTCGATCGGACGGGCGAGCCCGGCGCCGAACAACCCGTCGACGATGAGCCCGCAGGGCTCGGGAAGCCGGTCATCCAACGGCTCGACCGCCCCGGTCCAGCGCCCGGCGTTGAGCGCGGCGTCGCCCCTCAGCTCCTCGCGCCGGCCGAGCAACATCACCCGCACCGGCCAGCCCGCCTCGGCCAATTGCCGCGCCACGACGAACCCGTCGCCGCCGTTGTTGCCGGGGCCGCAGAGCACCACCGTCGGACGCAGTTCCCAGCGGCGCTTGATCTCATCGGCGATCGCGGTGCCCGCCGCTTCCATCAGCCGTTCACCGGGCACGCCGGCGGCAATCGCCGCGGCGTCCGCCCGGGACATTTCCTCGACGCTGAGCAGGGCCAGGGTATCGGCGGTCGGGTGTTCGCTCATCGCTCCCCTTGGGCCCAGCGCCTGCCGCCACGGGTTATGGATGGACCGACCCAAACCATCGGCCGCATACTACGTTCCCATGATGGCTCGGCAAGCAGGATCGTCGACCGGCACCGGCTCCGTAATGAGCCAAGCAAAGGACCGGCGCGGCGTCAGCCGCGGGACGCCTCAGCGCATCCGCACCCAGAGTATCGCGAAGGTAATGAGCCCGGCTCCGACACCCGTCTGCCAGGCCAGCCGGAAAGCCAGCGGACTGTCGGGCGCGGTGAAGAGGTTGACCTTCATGAGCGCCGCCGGGTGCAGACCACCCATGATGATCAGGAAGACGCCCATGCCCACCATGGCGGACACCGCCGTCATCTTGAAAACAATGAAGGCGATCGACCTTCCCTTCGGCGCCGAGGCGTCCCCGCGCTTGGTCTCGCCAGGCGGTTCGTCTCGCGAAACCATCGCCGTCGCCGTCCCCCAGGATCCCCGGCGCCATAATGGCGACAAAGCCGTTGGGTGGCAACGTCGCATCGGCGGCGCCATGCCGGCGGTGACGGGGGACTTACTGCTGGCCGACGGTCGCCGCATCGCCTACGACAGACACATGCACGAGCCTCGCGGTCTGTGATGGCGCCGTTCGGCAGGTATCGGAAAGCTGGTCCTGGCCGCGACCCGAGTCGCGGCACTCGCCGACGCCCGCTGCCGAGCGGGGCGCTTCTACTGAGCGTGGCGGCGGCGGTGGTGCCCGGTCCGCCGGCGGCCGCCGCCGACCCGTACGCCGCCGAGCGGATGCAGATGATCCAGACCATCCAGGCGCACGCCCGGTTCACGCGGTCGGCGCGCGCCGGCGAGCGGTTGGACGCGCGAGTCCTGGAGGTGATGGGCAACATCCGGCGCCACGAGTTCGTGCCCAAGCGCCTGCGCAACCGCGCCTATGCCGACCGGCCGCTGCCCATCGGCTACGGGCAGACCATCTCGCAGCCCTTCATCGTCGCCTTAATGACCGATCTGCTGGCCGTCGAGCCGGGCCATACGGTGCTGGAGATCGGCACCGGCTCCGGCTATCAGGCGGCGGTGCTGGCGCGCCTGAGCTCCCGGGTGTGCAGCATCGAGATCGTCCCCGAGCTGGGGCGGAGCGCCGCCAAGCGGCTCGAGCGCCTCGGTTACGGCAATGTCGAGACCCGGATCGGCGACGGTTACTACGGATGGCCGTCCTGCGGCCCGTTCGACGGCATCGTCGTCACCGCCGCGGCGGGCCACGTGCCGCCGCCGCTGATCGAACAGTTGAAGCCGGGCGGCCGGATGGTGATCCCGGTCGGCGGCCCGTTCACGACCCAACAGCTGGTGCTGGTGCACAAGCAGGCCGACGGACGGGTGACGACGCGACAACTGTTGCCGGTCAGGTTCGTTCCGCTCACCCGTGGCCGCCGATGACATCCCTGCTTGCGATCGCCGTCGTCTCGGCCGGCGTCCTCGGCTACGAGGTGTTGCTGATGCGGTTGCTGGCGATCGTGCAGTGGCACCACTTCGCTTACATGGTGATCAGCATCGCGCTGTTGGGCTTCGGCGCCAGCGGCACCTTCCTGGCGCTCGCACAAGCTTGGCTCAGGCCGCGCTTCGTCCTCGCCTTTGCCGCCAATGCGGCGCTGTTCGGGATCTCGGCGCTCGTTGGCTTCGCGCTGGCCCAGCGTCTGCCGTTCAATCCCCTGGCGCTGGTGTGGGAGCCGCGGCAGCTGTTGTATCTCCTGGGCATGTACGCGCTCCTGACGGTGCCGTTCTTCTGCGGCGCCACCTGCGTCGGCCTGGCGCTGATCAGGTTTGGCGACCGGATCGGTCGCGTCTACGGCACCAACCTGGTCGGCTCGGGCGCCGGGGCGCTGGGCATCGTGCTCATTCTGTTTCAGTTGACACCGCCGGACAGCCTGCGGCTTACGAGCCTCCTCGGCGGTGTCGCGGCGGCACTGATGTGCCTTGGCGGCGGGCAATGGCGACGGTCGTCCGTCACCTGGGGCCTGGCGGCGGCGGCCGTGGTCCTGCCGCTCGCGGCGCCGGCATCGTGGACCGAACTGCGACCATCACAGTACAAGGGCCTCAGCCTGGCGCTTACCGTGCCGGGCACCGAGGTGGCGAACCAGGCCTCGAGCCCGCTGGGTCTCGTCACCGTGGTCGCGAGCCCGCTGATCCCACTGCGCCACGCGCCGGGGCTCAGCCTCAACAACACCGTCGAGCCGCCGGCACAGCTCGGCGTGTTCACCGACGGCGACGGGCTCAGCGTCATCACCGCCTTCGACGGCCGGTCCGAACCGCTGGCCTATCTCGACTTCACCACCACGGCGTTGCCGTACTACTTGCTCGAGCGCCCGGCGGTGCTGGTGCTTGGCGCCGGCGGCGGAGCCGACGTGCTGCAGGCCCTGACCCACGGCGCCGCCGCGGTCGACGCGGTCGAGCTCAACCCTGAGACGGTGCGGCTGGTGAAGGCAGCGCATGGCGACTTCGCCGGCGGGCTCTATTCCCACCCCGAGGTGCGGGTGCACGTGGCCGAAGCGCGCGGCTTCGTCGCCGGGGCCGCGGCGCGCTGGGATCTGATCCAGATTCCGCTGTTGGATTCCCTGGCCGCCTCGACCGCCGGGGTGCACGGCCTCAGCGAGACCTACGTGTATACGGTCGAGGCGTTCCGGGTCTACCTGCGGCATCTGCGCCCGGACGGCCTGATCGCGGTCACCCGCTGGCTGAAGCTGCCGCCACGCGACAGCCTGAAGCTGTTCGCCACCGCGTTCGAGGCCCTGGAACGCGAAGCAGCCCCCGAGCCGGCCCGGCGGCTGGCGCTGATTCGCGGCTGGAGCACCACCACGTTGTTGGTGAAGAACGGGGCGTTCACCGCCGACGAGACAGCGGCGATCCGCACCTTCGCCGCGGCGCGCTCGTTCGACGTCGCCTATGTTCCGGGCCTGCGGGCCGAAGAGGCCAACCGCTGGAACCTGCTCGACGCGCCCTACTTCTTCGACGGCGCGACGGCGCTGGCCGGGCCGCGTCGTGCCGATTTCATCGCCCGCTACAAGTTCGACATTGCCCCGGCCAGTGACGACCGGCCGTACTTCTTCGACTTCTTCAGGTGGCGGGCGCTGCCGGAGTTCGTGGCCCTGCGCAGCCGGGGCGGCGCCGGGCTCATCGAATGGGGCTATCCGATCCTGTTCGCGACGCTGGTGCAGGCGGTGGGGCTGAGCGTGGTCCTGATCTTACTGCCGCTATGGCTCGGGCGGCGCTGGCTCGGCTTGGCGCCGGCGCCGGCGCGATGGCGCATCGGCGCCTACTTCCTGGCCCTCGGGCTCGCCTTCCTGTTCGTCGAGATCGCCTTCATCCAACGCTTCATCCTGTTCCTGAGCCACCCGCTGTATGCGGTGGCGGTGGTGCTCGCCGGATTCCTGGTGTTCGCCGGGCTCGGCAGCGCGGCCGCGCCGCGCCTGGCGGCGCGATCCCAATTCCTCTCGAGGATGTCCGGCATCGAGATTGCGGTGCTGGGCATCGCCCTTTTCGCGCTCGCCTACCTGGCGCTGTTGCCGCCGCTGTTCGATCGGCTGCTGGCGCTGCCGGACCCGTCCAAGGTGGCGATCTCGCTGGCGCTGATCGCGCCCCTCGGGTTCTGCATGGGCATGCCGTTTCCGCTGGGTCTCACGCGAGTCTCGGCGCGGCTGCCGCAATTCGTGCCCTGGGCCTGGGGGGTCAATGGCTGCGCCTCGGTCACGAGCGCCGTGCTGGCGCCGATCCTGGCCATCCATTTCGGCTTCACCGCCGTAGTGGCGATCGCGGTCTTGCTTTATATGACCGCCGCCCTGGTATTCCGGGCACCGCTCGGCGATCCGCGACCGTGACAGCACGGTATCGCCGCCTCACACCACAGCGCAGCACGAGTATTCAGCGGTCGGCCGGTTCGGATCGAAAACCGCCGATCCGCGATTTACAACGACCGGCATCGGGGCGTACCGTGGCTGGCGACGGGCGCGCCCCGGCCCTCGGGTTGCGCGACGGCAACGACATGGGGCGGACCATGGTGCGACGCAGTTCCGCCGGGCGTCACAGGCGGCGCGGCGACGATTCGCTGGCGCAACTGCCCTGGCGGCAGCTGCGCAACCCATACCAGCCGATCCAGGTGCTGGACGACGAGGGCATCGAGGCGATTCACGACGCCTCGATGCGTATTCTGGAAGACCACGGCCTCGAATTCCTCAGCGACGAGGCGCTCCAAGTCCTGAAGCGGAGCGGCGCCGACGTCGACCTCGATACCCGCATGGTGCGCTTCGACCGGGCGCTCATCGACGAATACATCCGGCTGGCACCGTCGAGCTTTACGCTCTACGCCCGCAATCCAGACCGCAACCTGGTCTTTGGCGGCAACAGCCTCAACTTCGCGCAGGTGTCGAGCGCGCCCAATTGCTCCGACCTCAACGGCGGGCGCCGGCCGGGCAACTGGCGGGACTTCTGCAATCTGCTGAAGATCACCCACAGCCTCAACATCCTGCACTGCTTCGGCGGCTACCCGGTGGAGCCGATCGACCTGCCGGCGCCGAGCCGCCACCTCGACTGCAACTACGCCTTCATCACGTTGAGCGACAAGGCCTGGCACGTCTACGCCCTGGGCGGCGGTCGCATCGCCGACGGCATCGAGATGGTGCGCATCGCGCGTGGGGTGACAATGGAGCAGCTGATGCGCGAGCCGAGCCTGCACACCGTGGTCAACACCAACTCGCCGCGCCGGGTGGACGGGCCAATGGCGGACGGCGTGATCGAGATGGCCCGGCACGGCCAGGCGGTGATCGTCACCCCGTTCACGCTCTGCGGTGCCATGGCGCCGGCGACCGTGGCCGGGGCACTGGCCCAGCAGAACGCCGAGGCGCTTGGCGTCATCGCCTTCGCCCAGATGGTGCGGCCCGGCGCGCCGGTGATGTACGGCGGCTTCACCTCGAACGTGGACATGAAGTCGGGGGCGCCGGCCTTCGGTACCCCCGAGTACGTGCGCGCGGCGCTCGCCGGCGGTCAGCTGGCCCGCCGCTACAAGCTGCCCTACCGGTCCTCTAACGCCAATGCCTCAAACGCCGTCGACGCCCAAGCCGCGTATGAGTCGGTGATGTCGGTCTGGGGCGCGGTCATGGGCCACGCCAACCTGCTGAAGCACGGCGCCGGCTGGATGGAGGGCGGCCTGGTCGCCTCGTACGAGAAGATGATCGTCGACGCCGAGATCCTGCAGTGCATGGCCGAGGTCCTGCGCCCGATCGTGGTCGACGACGACTCGCTCGCCCTCGACGCCGTCGCCGAGGTGGCGCCGGGCGGTCACTATTTCGGGGCGGCCCACACGCTGGCCCGTTATGACACCGAGTTCTACGCGCCGATGCTGTCCGACTGGCGCAACTTCGAGCAGTGGCATGAGGCCGGCGCCGCCACCGCCGTAGAGCGCGCCAACCGAATCTGGAAGTCGATCCTGGACCGCTTCGAGGCGCCGCCCATCGACCCGGCCATCGACGAGGAGCTCAAGGCCTACATGGCCAGGCGCAATGAGGAGATCATCGCCAGCGCGGCCTGAGGGCCCGTAGGCCGTGAGGCATTTGGGTCGGTCGGGTGGCGCATCGCGGCCAAGGAATCATCGGACGTTTCGGCCCAGCGTTCCAAGCACCGCATCGGTGAGCGCCGTTCGACGTGACTGAGACGTGATGCGTCGTTTCCACCCACTGGCGTTGCTGTTCGTCATCGGCTTCACCGCGGTCGTCCTCGGCTACTACCACGATCGGTTCTGGTGGGGCCCCGACGACGGCGCCATGGCCCATGTTGCCGAACGGATTCTCGCCGGCGAAGTCCTGAATGGCGACGTTCAGGAGATTCGTCCGGGTTACGCGAGCTTCGCCAACGCCTTGGCCCTGTGGTTGTTCGGGCACGATTTCCTCAGCCTGCGCTACCCGTTGGCCGTGTTGAGCTTCGTGCAGACCTGCCTGATCTTCCTGTTGCTGGTCTCGCGTGGGGCCTTGGTAGCCACCGCAGCCGCGGTGTCGATGACGGCGCTGTCCTTTGTCCAGTACCTCAATCCTCAACCGCATTGGTACTGTCTATTTCTGTTCGTCGTCATCGTCTGCGGGTTGGCCTGGATACCCAGGGACGCCCGCTGGCGGTTGGAGTTGCTGGGCTTCCTGTTGATCACGCTGTTGCTGTTCCGGCAGTTGACCGGTGTGCTCGTCGCCATCGGCTTGCTCACCTATCTGCTGTACGAGGCGGGGCGCGGCGCGAACGGCATGGACCGGTTGCTGGCGCGCGGCCTGCTGGCGGTGATGGCCGGAGGCCTGGCTGTGTATCTGATCGCCAGGTCCGATCCCTTGGCATGGCTCCTGTTCGGGATTTGGCCCGTGGCGGTCCTGTTCTGGGCCTGCTTGACGGTGACCGCCAGCAATGCGGAGGTCATCCGCATGGTGCGTCGGCTAGGCGTCGGTGGCGCCCTCGCCGCCCTCCCGCTGGTGCTCTATCAATTGCTGAACGGGTCATATGCCGGCTGGTTCGACGACACCGTCATGACCGCGCTGGCGCTCAACCAACTGGAATTCTTCGGTCGGTTGAGCTACGGGCTCTTCCTTGCCCAAGGGCTGCGCCAGATCATCGCCCTCGACAGCATTGCCGGCGTGCTGAACGGCTTTTTCTGGGCGAGCCTGCCCCTGCTGCCGATGGTGTCGGGGTTCCTCGTCTTGCGCCACTTGCTGCGCCAGGGCGCGGAAGACCCGGCGCTCCATCCTTTGGCGTTCCTGGCGCCGTTCTACGCGATCGTCTCCGTGCATTTCCAGATTGCAATTTATCTTTTCTATTCCGCCGGAATTTCGCTGGCCGTTCTGTTGTGGATGACGAGCCGCGGACCAGGGTGGCGCCGGCCGTTGCCGGTTGCCCTTGCCTGTGTGCTGTCGGCCATCGCCCTTTATTATCACGCGGCGCAACCGGTATCGCGAGGCCTCAAGGGCATCCTCGTGGGGCAACGCATCGATCTCGTGCCTGGCGACGGACTGCCAAGTACCAGCCTTTGGGTGACCGCCCGCGACCTGCGGCTGTACACCCATCTGGTGGGGCTGATCCGGCACGAGGTGGCACCGGATGAGACGATTCTGGCGATACCGATGAACCCCGAGCTTTACTTTCTCAGTGGCCGATGGAGCCGATTCCGGTTCTATAGTACGGCCTACGGCATCCGCAGCGACGACGACCTGCGCAACGTACTGGAGACCTTGGCCCGACGGCCACCGAAGCTCATCTTCCACCGACCTGACGACAAGTACAACACGATCTACTCCGCGAAGCTCATGGAGTTCGTCAAACAGCGCTACCAGGTGCTGGAGACGGACGGCGGGTTCGTGGTCTACCGACGGCCGCGCACCGGCCTCGGGCTCAACGGTTGAGGCCCAGGACCTTCTGCAAGGGCCGGCGGCGCATCTTCCAAATCAGCCCGTCGACGATGTAGTGGTGGAAGTTGATGGCCTGGTAGGTGACGACCAACAGCGGCAGCGCCGCCACCATGTTCTCGAGCGCCAGGTAAAGCACGCTGGAGATGCCCAGACAGACGGCGAAATACAGCCAGCTGAAGCGGCTCTGGCTGATCGTCGACAGGAACTTCGCCCGCGCGTCGATGCCGCCCTTGAATCGGTTGTTGTTGTACAGCCAGACGAAGGCGATGTACTGGGCGTTGTGCCAGACGTTGATCACCAGCCAGCCATAGGTGATGTCCTCGATCAACAGATAGCCGACGTAGAACACCACGAAATGCGAGGCCATGTAGGCGGTGTGCGCCACCGCCAGCCGGCCGCGCCGGTAACTGAGGACCCTGCCGGCCACCCACCAGCACACCGCTGCCGCCGCGGCCAGGCCTAATACCTCGTCGAGGAGCGCCGGCACCGGAATCACCCTGAGCTCGAGGCCCAGGAAGCTGCCCGGGTCCTGGGCCGAGCGGTGCACGATTCCCCACAACGGCACGGCGTAGAAGATCAGCTTGCCGAGCCACTCGGGGTCGTCCACCAGGCCGTTGGACTTGCGCCGATAGGCCTGGGCGATACCGAAGCTCTGGCGCGTGTAGTGGAACCACTGCCAGTAGAGATAGATGCTGGCCAGCACCCACAGCCCGACGCCGAGGCCGAGCACCAATACGCCGCCGATCACCAGGGGCGGCAGCCCAAGCACCAGGAACCGGTGCTGGCGGAAGCTTTCGCGATCGAAGCACAGCCGGGTGTAGGTGGCGATCACGTGGTGGTAGCCCAACAGCCACAGGTCGGCGAGCAAGATCGGCACGAACAGCCGCGGGTCGGCGACCACTACCCAGCCGGAGATGAGCGCCAGCGCCGCGATCGCGAAGATGAAATGCAGATCGAACTCGCGGCTGCGCAACCAGCCGGCGGCGATTGGTGCAGCCTCGGCAACCGCAGTCACGGTCTCGCCCCTTGACCTCTTATCGGCGCACCCATCGCATCGACGTGCCCGCAGCCTACCTGCCGGCACCCTAGGCCACAAAGGCTAGCGAACGGTTAACGGGTCCCGGCATGAGGCCGCTTCGCGACCCGTCGGCGGGCGCTGCCCGACCGGAAAAAACGGCCCGCACGAATGGATCGGCAGGCCGTAAGGAAGGAGGCTGTTTGACCGTCTCCTAGTCTTCGGACGGTCGGACCAATGGGAGTACAATAATATCAATAGAGATCCCGACACTCAACGACTTACGTTCGGCATTGTTGTTATAATTTTAGATAAATTATTGCAAAAATCTCTAAATCTTGACTCAAGGTCGGCGCAACCGTTACCGAAGTCGAGCTTTGCGCGTCGGCCACAAACAATGGCCCGCCGCTGTGGCGTGGCGGGCCAAGTTCAGGCAGGATTCCACTACGCCCGATCTAGGGGGAGGAAGGGCGTAGAAAGACAGCCGCCACAGGCTATTGGGGACACGTTAACAAACCCTTAATACCATAGGCCACTATGGCCGACTCCTGGCCTCCCGCTCCCCCACCCGGCCCCCGGCCCGTCCGCCGGGGCGGGCACCCTGAGCCGACCTG
>JBHICX010000034.1:0-12221 GCA_046759805.1 Kiloniellales bacterium
CATAGGGATGCTTGGGCGCCATCATGAAACCGAACATGAAGTTGTGGGCCTCGCAATTGATGCCGATGAACGGCGAGCGCCGCGGCCGGATCTTCTGCTCGATGTCGCCCGGGTCCGGCTGGCCGAAATTGAACATGGTCCGCTTCACCACCCGTCCCTTCTCGACCCCGATCATCTCGCGGGTGTTGATGTTGTGCAGCACCCCGGGGTCGCTGTTGCGGATGGTGATCGGCCCCGGCCGCACCACCTGCGCCCAGGGAATGAAGCGGCAGCCCTTCTGGTCGATCAAGAAGTGGCCGCCCGGGGGCTGGGGCCATTTCTTACCTTCCGCGATCTTGTCGATGAAGACGAAGGATCCGCGCAAGGCCCCTTCCTTCACGTCGACCCAGACCACTTCCCGTTCGCCGGTGCCGCAGACATCCGGATTCTTGGTGATTAGGATCCTCTCGATCGCGTCGTCGGGAAGCGGGCCCTCGAAGGTGACCTTGCCGGTGATGCTGCCACCGTCGGCGACGGCGACCTCCTTGTACTTCTTGGCGCCCTGG
The DNA here is from genome assembly GCA_046759805.1 of Kiloniellales bacterium. GTDB lineage: Bacteria > Pseudomonadota > Alphaproteobacteria > JBHICX01 > JBHICX01 > JBHICX01. The sequence goes on from JBHICX010000034.1 coordinate 546, forward strand.
CCGGCAGTTGGAAAAGCGAGCATCAAGGCGACGTAGAGTGCGAGCTTGCCCAAAGACCTGCCTGTTCTCATGGCGCTCCAGCTCCTTCTTGCTGAACGGCCTCGATGCTTGATCCGTCGCTCGGCCCCGGGTCGGTGCGATGGATCTCCTCCAGGGCCTCGATCGCCACCGGCCACAGGCGCCTGCGATTGGGGTCGTCGAGCACTTCGAGGAATCGCACACTGCCCGCCGCCCTGTCGAGTCCTCGCAGCAGGCGGCCCGCCTCGCGGCGATGGGTGCCCTCATGGGCGAAGGCGAAATCGCCGAGGCGTTCGACCGCGCTCACCCCGCCCGCCGCAGCCACGGCCCGGGCCGCGGCCAGCCGGACCGCCGGTTCGCGATCGTCGATCAGCGACTCGACCTCCGGCCCGACCGCGCCTAGCCGGGCAAGGGCGGTGAGCGCCTCGGCGCGCACGGAACTGTCGTCGTCGCGCAGGCGATCGATCAGCGGCTTCGCAGCGCGCCGGCTGCCGGCCGCCCCCAAGGCGCGAACCGCGGACAGTCGCACGTCCCGCTCGCCGTCGCCGAGCGCCCGCAACAAGGCATCCACCACCTGGCGCGGTAGCGCCCCGGTCCGCGCACCGATGCGCGCCAGCGAATCGGCGACGGCCCGGCGCAGCTCGGCGTCACTGTCGTTCAGCGCCTCGGCCAGCGCGCCGGCGATCTCGTCCCGCGCCAGGTCGCCCAGCACCCGCGCGGCGAAGCGGCGTACGTCGCGATGCGGCGCCACCTTCGGGGTCACCGGCACGCGGCGCTTGCGTGGCGTGCGCGCCGCGAGCGCCAAGCGGTCCAGATCCCGTTGCGTCAATTCGACACCGCCGGCGTCGTCGCGCGGCATCGCCGGGGCAGTGTCTCCGAGGATCGATTGCAGCGTGGATTTGGGAAACGCCTCGGCGGCAGCCTCGTCCTCTGCCGGCGGCGCCTCTTCGACACGGGCCGGTGCCGCGTTCTCGCCCGCCCTCGCCTCGGCCCCCGTTTCGGCTCGAGGTTCGGGCACCAGTTCGCCGCTGAGGGCCGCCAGCAGGGTTTCGCCCGGTGGATTGGGCCATGGCTCCACGGCCGCCGCCAGGGTGGCCAGGGCGGCGATTGCCTCAAGGCGCAGCTGCCGCTCATCGTCGCCCAGCACCCGGGCCAATGCACCCACCGCCGGCTCGCCGCCGAGCTTGGCTAGCGCCCTGGCGGCGCCGAGGCGCGCTTCGAGCGGTCGCTTGGTGTTCGTAAGCTGCTCGACCAGGTCAACCAAGGCGGCCTCTCCCGCCACCGCCGCCAGGGCCACGGCGGCGCTCGCCGCCGCGCTTGCATCGGCTCCACCCAGCAGCGATCGCGCCTTTTCGGCGACCTGGTCGCGCGCCAACAGGTCCGGCGCCTCGGCGGCCAAGTCGAGAACCGCCGGCAACACCGCCGCGGCCCGGTCCCCTTCGAGCAAGGCCTCGATCCGCCGCGGGTGGTGACGGCCGCACAGGCGTACCGCCTGCGCCCGAACCTCCGGGTCGCGGTCCGCCAACAGCGGGGCCAGGCGTTGGTCCGCGGCATCGCGCGCCGCCAGCGCGCGGGCCGCCGCCAATCTCACGTCCGGGCAGTGATCCTGCAAGGCGCGCGCCAGCGCCGGCCGCGCCGCCTCGGACTCGCAAGCGGCAAGGACCGCGGCGGCGCGACGGCGGCGGCGCTCGTCCGCATGCTCCAGGTAGCCGGCGACCGCCTCGATCCCTGGGTCGCCCAGCCTGGCCAACGCCTTGAAACCGGTCTCGCTCAGGTCCTGACCAAGCTCGTCGTCGATGGCGCCGACGATCTCGGGCACCGCATCGGCGATGCCGAGCTCGGCCAAGGCCTCGACCGCCTTGACCTGGACGTCGACCCAGTCGTCCCAACCGTCCTCGTAGAAGCCGGCCTCGTCCCAGGCGATCTCCTGGTCCCGGCCCTTGAGCATGCGGCGCAGCCACGGCACCAGCTCGGGGTGGCGCAGGCAGGTCAGGGCGTCGATGGCGTTGAGCTTGACTTGGGTGCAGGGGTCGCCCAGGAGGTTGCCCAGGAGTTGCCGGCCGGCCTCGGGTGGCGCCATGCGCGCGAGTGCCGCGGCGGCGTCGGTGCGTACGTCCTCGTCCTGGTCCAGCAACGCCGCGATCAGGGCCTCGACGCCGCCGGGATCACCGATCCGCCCCAGCACCCGAGCCGCCAGGCAGCGGTGCATGTCGATGCCCTCGCCGAGCACCCGGCATAGGGCGGCGCACACCTCGCCCGTTAGCTCCCCGGCCGCCTTCGCAGAAGAGCCGGGGCTGTTGCCCGAGCCGCCGCGATCGACGGCACGATCGCCCGAGGTCGCGTCCGTTACCCCAGGCGATGTCTCACCGGTTTTAGGAGAATGGCGTTCTAGCGCGGACATGGTAGAGACGATTGTTTCCAGCCATGCCCGCGCCGAACGCTCAGACAATGTCGCGCGGTTGGAAGGACATCGCGCGGAACGAGTGCTTGTAGGGCGACACGCCGATCTTCCGCACCTTGGCGACACCCATCTTGTAGTTGTAGTTGCCGCTGATCCAGTCGACCACGCGGCCCTCGAGGGCGTTGGCCGGCTGCGCCATTTCCAGGAAGTTCATGTACAGGACGCCCTTCTTGATGTGGCGCGTGACCATCGCCACCCCGGTGACCGCCGCCCGCCCCATCTCCACGTTGCCGCTCTTCATCTGGCCGCTGAACGAGTAGTCGGCGCCTTCCACGCCGAGGATAGTCTCCTTCAGGCTGGGCACCCGGTCCGAGAATACCATGACCATGTCGCCGCTCTCGATGCCGCGGGCCTTGGCGTCGTCGGGGTGGATCTCGAGGAAGTTCTCCGGCCAGCGCTGTCTGGAGTACGCCTGCCGGCCGTGGTCGAAGTTGGACTGCCAGATCTCGTTGATGCGCCCGGAGGTGAACCACAGCTCGTCCCCCTTGGGGCTCAACCACTCCCAGTAGTCCGCGAACAGCGACCACGGCGACTTCTGGATGTTGCACCTGCCGGTCTGGCTGTTGAAGTGGGTCAGCTTCTTGTTGAACATGTTGGCGGCGGTGGGCCCGGTCGGGTCCAGCTTGCGCGTGGTGTCATGCAGGCGCACGGTGCCGACGAGGCTGCCGTCGTCCTTCATGAACACCGGCCCCTGGATGCCCTCGGTGCCGAACTCGCCCAGCTTCTGGTGCAGGGTCTTGCCCTCGCGGTGGGCCGCCACCTTGATCATGTGGAAGTCCTTGCGGCTGCCGCGCGAGAAGCGCGAGGCTTCCTCGGCGACCTCGTTGGAGTCCTTCCAGTCGAAGCCGTCGAACCCCATGCGTTTGGCGAGCTGGGCGATGATCCACCAGTCCGGCTTGGCGTCCCCGGGTGGGTCGTAGAACCGGTTATAGAGCCTGAGCCGCCGCTCGCCGTTGGCGCGCATGAACGGCTCCTCGCCCCAGGTGGCGGCGGGGAAGATGATATCGGCATACCGGTTGCCGAGCGGATCGACCAGGTAGATGTCCTGGTCGATCACCACCATGCCGCCGGAATCCGCCCGCCCCTTCAGGGTATCGATGATGTCCTGCTTGGAATACGAGCGCACCTGGTGCGGGTTAGTCACCACCAGCTCGTGGAACCTTTTCGCCAACTGTTGCGATGCGCACATGGATTGGATCCAGGTGACGCCGATGGCGTGGGCCAGCCGGGTGTGGCCGGACATCAGCCAGGTGTCAGTGTCCAGTGCCCGGCGGCGGCGCCCCGGCAGCTTCATCGGCGACTTGTTGCGCGGATACTTGCCGCCGCGCTGGCCGCCGCGCTGGTGGCCGCCGGCCCGGCCGATCACCTGCCCGGGCCGTCCGCCGGCGCCGACGATGATGGCAAGGGCGGCGATGGCTTCGGTGTTGCCGGTGTTGTTGGACCAGTACAGGCCCTTCTCGATCATGATCGAGGTCTTGGGCCGCTGGCCGTTCGACCGCGGCTTGGCCATCATCTCGGCGGCCTTGTGGATCTTACCCACGTCGACGCCGGAGACCTCGGCGGCCTTGGCCGGCTCGAACTCGGGCTGTGCCAACAACCACTTCTTCCAGTCCTCGAAGCCCTTGGTCTGGAACTTGCCCCAGGTGGTGCGCCACTGCCAGGGCGTGTTGCGGGTTCCCTGGCCGAAGCCAGAGGACGAGCCCCACTTGTCGTTGACCCAGTTCTTGATCCAGTCCTTGTCCTCCCAGCCGTTCTCGACGATGACCCGGGCGATGGCGTTGACCACCAACAGGTCGGTCCCCGGGATCACGTCGAGCCACAGGCCGCCGTTGGCTTCCGCGAACGCGGCGCCGGTGGTGCGCCGGGGGTTCATCATAATGACCTTCTGGCCGTTGCGGATGCCCGGCAGGATGAACGAGGTGTAGATGGTGGTCTTGGTCTCGTAAGGATCCGTGCCGCAAATGAGCAGCGTCTCGGCATTGCCCCAGTCCACGTAGGCGGGGCCGAAGTTGTCGAAACCGGCGTCCCGGAACCCCGGCGTCGAGGTTACGTCCGACGGGGTGTCGTGGAAGGTGAAGTTCGGCGTGTTGATGTGACGCAGGGCATATTTGGTGATCGCGTAGGTGTTCTCGATGAACTGATAGGAGTACGTCTTGACACCGTAGGCGATGTCACCGTGCTTCCTTATCACGTGCTTGCCGACCTCGGCGGCGACGTCGAGGGCGAAATCCCACGATACCGGCTGCAGCACTCCGTAGATCCGCATCAGCGGGGTCTTCAGGCGATCCGCGGTCGGCGTCGCCGGGTTGTAGCACTTCTGAGCCAGGGTGCCGCCGCGGACGCTGGAGTCCCCGCTCGGGTTGACCACCGTGGCGTCCTTGTCGGGAATGACGACCACATGGTGGGGTTTGCCCTGATGCATCACGATGTTGTGCTGGGTGGGCGCCACCCACGGGCCCAGCGGTTCGATTGGGAAGTCGGCGCCGAAGGCGTTTTCGTTCGCCTTGGGACCGCCACTCTTGCCGTTTGCCGGCCACCGATAGACCTTGTAGCCGCAGGCGACGATGCAGTAATCGCAGGCGGTCGTGATGACGTCCGCGTCCTTCGGCGGCAACGGGACCCTGTCATAGGGGATGTAATACGGAGCAGCCATCGATCGACCCTCCTTAGCCTTGCAAATTGTCGAAGCGGCCGAAGATCAGGCCGAACATGCCCACCGCGTAGATGTCGTTGCCCTCGAGTTCGAGCAGCACCTGCGGCAGGCTCTGATAGGCCTGACCGGCGATCACGATCCCATGGCGGGTGAGGTCATAGGTCGTGAGATGCAGCGGGCAGACGCCGAGCGACTTGGTGTCGGCCTTGTAGGTGCCCTCGAGGAAGCCGCCCTGGTGGGTACAGTAATAGTTGAAGGCGACCACGTCACGGTCCGGGCCGATGCCGCCCCCCGCCTCCACCCCCAGCTTGACGATCAGGGATTCCGAATAGGCGCCTTCGTCCGGGTACTGGAAGCCCAGCGGCTGGTCTGGCACGAGGTCGCTCAGCTTGCCGACAAGCTTGCGCGGATAGGTGGCGACCACGCCGGGGACTTCGAGCGCAAACGGAGTGCCGGCATTGAGTGTCACCACCACCGTCGCCGTCGCCATCCCGGAGGTAAGCAGAAATCGACGCCGCGTCATCAAGCACTTGCCCGGACCGGACTTGAGGGTCGCTTCCGCCCGCGGCGCGGTCGAGACCGGCTTCTGCGATTTGACGTTCATCACGAGCTCCTTCGATTCAGTCCACCGCCGGCAGCGGCGCATAGGGCGGCAGCTTCGGCGTCGTCATCTTGATCTCCTCGCCGCTCAGCGACTCGAGGAAGGCGACCAGGTCCCCGATCTCCTCGTCGGTCAGGTTCAGCGGTTTGATGAGGTCCGTCTTGTTCGCGGCGAACTCGTTTTCCCCACCGCCATCGTTGTAGAACTCCACCACCTCCTGCAGATCGAAGAAGGCGCCGTTGTGCATGTAGGGAGCGGTGTAGAGCGTGTAGCGCAACGTCGGCACGCGGAACTTGCCCAGGTCCGCCTGCTCCTTGGTGCGGTAGTAGAGGCCCGCGTCGTCCTTGATGGTGCGGTACATCTCCTGGGTCACGCCCTTGGCGTACTGCTCGAAGCGGAAGGTGATCTGCGCCAGGCCCTCTTCCTCCCAGCGCAGGGCGGGCGGCACGCCGATGTTGTAGTACTTCTCGTCGGTGAAGAACGGGCCGTTGTGGCACTCGATGCAGTTCGCCTTGCCTTGGAACAGCGTCAGTCCGCGCTTCTGCTGCTCGGTAAGGGCGGTCTCGTCCCCCCGCATGAAGCGGTCGAACGGCGTGTCGGTCTGCACCAAGGTGCGTTCGAAGGCGGCGATCGCCCGCCAGGCGTTTCGGATCTTCGGCCATTCGTCGCCGAACACTTGCTTGAAGCGCTTGCGGTACTCGGGGACGAAGGCAAGCCGCGCCTCCATCATGTCGCTCTCGCCGTTGCCGGCGACCGCCCCCCTGGCCGCCGAGCGCGCCTGACTTTCGAGCGATGACGCCGCGCCGGCCCAGAACAACTTCTGATAATAGGCGGCGTTGATCACGCTCTGGCTGTTGCGCCAGTGGATGGTGCCGGGATAGCCGCGCGAGATGTCGTTGGAGAACGCCCAACCGGCACCCGGCTCGTGACAGGTGGCGCAGGCGACCGAGGCGTCGCCGCTGAGCCTGGTGTCGAAGAACAACAGCTTGCCGAGCTCGACCTTGGCCGGCGTCTGCGCATTGTCCGGCGGCACCGGCGGCGGCCCCAGGGCGGCAAGCGGCGGGTTCACGTCCGCCCGTGCACTAGCGACCAGGCCGATCTGCGCGGCGCCCGCCATCAATGCTACGACGACAATCAATGTGGGTTTGCGCGTTGTCATCGCCGGTCTCCTAGTTCCTGGCCTGGCGCCAGTTCTCGATCACCGGGTAGTTGGCCGGGATCTTTTCCGTCCAGACGTGCTCCGGCCCGGTCAGCGGATCGCCCGACAAAGACTCCAGGAACGCCACCAGGTCCGCCTGCTCCTCAAGGCTCAGCCCCAGCGGCTTCAGCCGGGCATCCTTGTTGGCATCGTCGCCGCCGCCGGCGTTGTAGAAGGCGACCACGTCCGCCAGGCTGGCGAAGGTGCCGTTATGCATGTAGGGCGCCGTGTACTTGAGCTCGCGCAGGGTCGGGGTCATGAACTCGCCGATGTCGGTGCCGTCCGCCTTGTGGCTGCGCACGTGCGCGCCCAGGTCGCGGCGCACGTTCATGTAGTTCTCGACGCCCATGAACATGGCGTAGGTGACGAAGGTCACGTGCCGCCGCGGATCGTTCCAGATCTCCGGGTTGTCCGGCACGCCGGTGTTGTGCGGTTGGTCGTCGCTGAAACGCGGACCCGAGTGACAAGTGCCGCACCCGGCCTTGCCCGTGAACAACGCGAAGCCGCGCTTGGCCGCACCGGACATCTTGCCGGTATCGAACGGGGCATTTCGCGAGACGAGCGTCTTCATGAATTCCGGAATCGCCTTGCGCACGGCCCCGTTGCTGGGTTCGCCGTAGCCCGCGTCCTTGAACATCGTCACGTAGACCGGGTCTTGTTTCAGGCGCTCCTGCATCAGGCGCATGTCCATGTTCATGACGTAGGTTTCCGTGAGCATCTCACGGGTGACGTCGTTGAGGTTGGTGCCGAGGCGGCCGTCGTGGAACCACGCCGCCTTGTGGGCGGCGTTGATCAGCGTCGGCGTGTTGCGGAAGCCCTCGGTGCCGGGATAGGCCTTGGACAAGGCCAGGCCGTCGGCGAAGCCCTTCTCCGGAACGTGACAGGTGGCGCAACTGATCGCGGCGTCGCCGGAAAGCCGCTTGTCGAAGAACAGCCGCTTGCCGAGCTCCGCCTTCTTGGCGTCCACCTTGATCGCCGGGACCGGGCCGAACTCGGCAGCCCACGCCGGTCCGGAAATCCAGGCGCCCGCGGTCGCGAACGCGAGCGCCGCGGCCAGCGCCAGCCGCAACGACCGCTCACTATGTATCACGCGCATGAATTGATTCCTTCGCTTGAGTTCCCGGCTATGACCCCACGGCAACTGTGCTTGCCGATCGAACCCTAGCCCGGCTTCCGCCGCCGCGAATTGATCTACATCAGGGACAGCTCGCCCTGCGCGTGCCCATAGATGCCGCGTCGGAGGGGTCGCCGCTTTGCAGTGCATCGACGGCGCCAGCCGGCAGGTGAAGTAGCGGCCGCCAGCTGAGCGGGCGCGGCACGGCCGCTGGTACCTCCCGGCGCGTGGGTGCCTGCGGCCAAACGGCTGGCGGAGCCCGGCAACGCGCGGCGATGAAAACTGTAGGGGACGGGACGGATGAAAACTAAAGGGGATAGTGCGAATGAGACGTTTCGGTCGACACTCATGGACGGCTCCACCGCCAAACGATCGAGCGCGCCGCAGGCCAAGCGGGGGACCCTCGAGACCACCGGCCTTCTGCGTGGGCTTTGGTACTACGCAATACCCGGACATCGGCTGCGGCGTGGCCAGACGGTGCGCCGATCCCTTCTAGGCGAGCCGGTGCTGATCGGCCGTGACAACGAATTGCGGGTGTTCGCGATCCGCGACATCTGTCCGCACCGCGGCATCCCGCTTTCGTACGGACGCTACGACGGAAACGAGGTCGAGTGCTGCTATCACGGCTGGCGGTTCGACCGCACGGGCGTCTGCACGACGATACCGTCGCTGGTCGACGGCCAGGAGCTGGACCCGAGCCGGATCAAGGTGCGCAGCTATCCGGTGCGCGAACGGCAGGGCAACGTGTGGATTTTCATGGGCGAAGAGGGCGTGGATGAAATCGACCTGCCGCCCGTGCCGGAGGTCCCGGACTTCGGCGACGCCGCCTACAACATGGTGTGGACGATGCGCTTCGCCTGCCACATGGACCACGCGGTGATCGGGCTGATGGACCCGGCGCACGGACCGTTCGTGCACCGGTCGTTTTATTGGCGCTCGCCCCAGAGAATGCAGGAAAAGGCGAAAAGGTTCGCGCCGTCGTACCTGGGCTGGACCATGGTGCGGCACCCGCCGTCGGCGAACGGGAGGCTGTACAAACTGATGCCCGGCAAGCGGGAGACCGAGATCGGTTTCCAGCTTCCCGGCGTACGAATCGAGCACCTCCGCGCCGGCAACAGACTGGTCTGCGGGCTGACCGCGGTCACCCCGGTCGACGACAACGAGACCGACATACACCACGCGGTCTACTGGAACATGCCCTGGCTGACACCGTTCAAGCCGATCGGCGCCCTGCTCGGGAAGGCGTTCATCGACCAGGACCGCCGAGCCGTCGAGAACCAGCAGGAGGGGCTGAAATACGACCCCGCGCTGATGCTGATCGACGATTCCGACGCACTGGCGAAATGGTATTTCCGCTGCAAGCAGGAGTTCGGCCGCGCCCAGGCGGAGGGACGGCCGTTCAAGAACCCGCTTGAGGAGACCACACTCAGGTGGCGCAGCTGACGGACGCCGCGCCCGCACGAGAACGAGCATGACCGGGGAAACAACGGCTAACGAATACTTGGTAGTGAATGGAGGGTGCGCAAGGTGTTCCTGACTGAAGAGCAGACGAAGGAGTTCGAGGAGAAGGGATTCATCGTATTGAAGGGCTTCTTCGACAAGGCGGTGATGGACAAGGTCTCTGCCTGCCTGGACGAGCTGCGAGACAAGCGGCCCGCCAAAGGCCAGGAGGCAAAGTACTACGAGAAGAGCTCGATCACCGGCGAGAATATCCTGGTGCGCATCGAGAATGTGTTGGGAGACCACAACCCCGAGCTTACCAAGCTTCTGGTCACACCCAAGGCCATCGAATGCCTGACCCAGCTCCTTGGCGAGCCGCCCGTTCTCTTCAAGGAGAAGATCAACTACAAGCTACCCGGCTGCCGGCCGGACAAACTGCATCAGGATCAGGCAGCCGGCTGGAACTCGTACTGCGATTTCTTCATCAGCATGGGCATCGCAGTGGACGAGAACAGAAAGGAAAACGCGGCCTTGAGCTTCATGAAGTCGGGGAACTACGAACGAAAGCTCATGGCGCCGGAATGGCAGCCTTTGACGGAGGACGACCCCCCGTATTCGCCCGAGGACGAATACGTGCTGCTTGAAGCCGACCCCGGAGACGTCATCTTCTTCGATGCCTATGTGCCCCATGGGTCGCCAGCCAACACCAGCGACCGGAGCAGGCGGAACATCTTCCTGACCTTCAATAGGCAGTCTGACGGTGACATGAGGGCCAGGTACTACAAGGAAAAGTGGGCAAGTTATTCGCCGAACGAGGCCGACAGCGCTCGACCAGAAGCATCGTATCGAGTGTGAACTCTGGGTATTCCCACTGGCAAGTGACCGAACCGGTAAACGGAGTCCTCCCCGCACTCATGGATTTGCGATGAGCCAGAGACGACATCAGTCGCTGCCACTGTCGCCGGTGTTGTTTGCCGGCTTCGCTCTCCGCTCGTTGCCGACGGCGCTTTTCCAACCTTTCCTCAGCCGCGCCATGGGCGTGATGTATCGGCGCCATCGCGATGTCTTCCGCCGCATGGAATCGTTGCGCGATACGGTTTTCCTGATCGAGCCGGTGGACCTGCCGTTCCGCTTCCTGCTCAGACCGGCGGCGCCGCGGCCGGTTTTGCGGCTTGTCGCCGAGGGCAAGGACGCCGGGACTCCGAGTGCCATAATCCGTGGCCCGTTGTTGACATTGATCGATCTGCTGGAAGGGCGGCTCGATGGCGACGCGATGTTCTTCACCCGGGACCTGGTGATCGAAGGCGACACCGAGGCCGTGGTTACCCTGCGCAATGCCGTGGATAGCGGGGAGATCAACCTGCTGGAGGACATGTTGGCGCCCCTCGGGCCGTTCCTCCGCCCCTTGGCTCGGCACGGGCTGGCGGTGGCCGGCGCGCTGTTCGCGCGCGCCGGTCACGACCTCGAAACCCTGCACGCCGCCGTCGTCGCCCCCGTCGCCCGGCGGTGCGAGCTTCTGGCCACCGACCTGCAGCGGCTCGAGCGGCAAGTGACGGACCTGCGCCGCCAGATGCAGCGGCGGCCGTCGGCAGGCCGCCGCCGGGGCGGAACCGCGGGAGAGAAACATGCGCGACGCGCCACTTGAGCTGGTCTGCCCCGCTGGAACGCCGGCCGCCTTGCGCGCCGCCGTCGATGCCGGTGCCGACGCCGTGTACGTCGGATTCCGCAACGCCACCAACGCCCGCAACTTCCCCGGCCTCAACTTCAGCCGCGAGGAACTGAAGCAAGGCCTGGCCTACGCCCATCACCGGAGCACCAAGGTGTTCGTGGCCGTCAATACCTTTCCCGAGGCGGGAAACGCGGGCCCCTGGCGACAGGCGGTAGACGACGCCGCGACGCTGGGAGCCGACGCCGTTATCCTGTCCGACATCGGGTTGGCGGACTATGCCGCGCGAAACCATCCCGGCCTGCGGCGCCACCTGTCGGTACAAGCGTCGGCTTCCACCGCCGAGGCAATCCTGTTCTACCACCGGGAGTTCGACATCAAGCGGGTGATCCTGCCACGCGTGCTGACCGTCGCCGAGATGGCGGCGTTGAACCGGCGGATTCCCGTCGAGACCGAGGTGTTCGTGTTCGGCGCCATGGGCGTCATGGCGGAGGGACGCTGCCTGTTGTCGTCCTACGTGACGGG
>JBHICX010000035.1:0-12099 GCA_046759805.1 Kiloniellales bacterium
CGATCTCGAACTGCGAGTGCTCGCTCTCGGCAACGATGTATTCGCAGTCGAAGTCGCCGTTGGAGATCATCTGCGATACGTACTGCATGACGGTGTCATAGGGCCGGATCGGGTACGCCGTGATCACGTCGACGTCGGCGAGCCGGCAGGCGTGCGCGATCGCCTCGCTGCCGCTGATCAGCTCCTCTCTCTCACCGCTCGGTCCGCCGGGGGCCTCGATCGTCTTCGTCGCAGTAGCTGTCTCAGGCGGATTCATCGGCTATCTCCTCGGCGTATTGGCCGACGTGGTGAAACCCGTGCGAGCGGGCGGGCCGTTCGCTAATTTTTTCGGACAGCCACGCCGAGTAGCTTTCCTTGTCCTTGGTCCACATTTCCCACTGGCTGTCGTTATCCCCGAAGGCTTCCTCGTTGACCATGGTGACGCAATCGGCCACCGGGCAGACGGCCTCGCAAACGCCACAGCCGCAGCAGGCTTCCATGTTGGCGTCGTAGAAGCCATCGGGGGTGATGTCGAAGCAGGAGTCCGGGCATTGCAGCCAACAGAGCGTGCATTTGATGCAGGTGTCGAAGTTGATCACCGGCCGCATGGTGCGGGTCGAGAACTTCTTGAAGGTCTCGTTGCGTGTCGGGACGTAGCCACCTTCCCAGCCGGGAACGTCTTTCTGCACGGCCATGCCGCGAATCACCAGGCCCTCTTCCATCTTGGTCCAGCCCGGCAGTTCGAACGAGAAGGGCTCCACGTCGTTGCCCTGATCGGCACCAACAGGAATCGACCCGGTCGCCTCGTAAGCTTTCTTCGCAGAAACGACCTTCAGGTCATCCTTCCACTGCTCACTGATCGCCTCCACCATGGAGTCCAGGCTCACGATGTGCGGGGCGACCTTGGCCAGCGCCCCGAGAAGGCGCACATCGGTGTGATCGTCCTTGTACACCCACAGGCCCGAGAAACTGGCCTTGGCCTTGACGATGGCGAGATTGTAAGGCGCCCCCTTGCGGTGGATGTCGCTGATCAGCTTATTGGGTGACTGGATCGAGGTGACCAAAAGCATGCCGCCCTTCGCCAACAACTTGTTGATCGGCTGCAGGCCATACCAGGCCCAGGACTCGACGCCCTTGCACAGGGTGTCGTCGACGGCGATGGTCACGTCGTTGTTGTCCGGCTCGTAGCGCGACAGGTACTCCTGCAGCTCCTCGTCGGTGTCGGAGACCACGGCGAACTGCTTGGCCGGGATGCCGTTGCGTTCGGGCGAGTCGCCGTAGCGCCCGAAGGCGGTGCCGATCTTCCCTTCTTTCCTGGCTGCCAAGACGACCCCGCGGCAGATGTTCTTGGCCAACTTCTTTTGAAAGATGCCGCGGTAGACGACCTCCACGGAACCGGTGCTCATCTACGTTCCTCCCGTTGGAGTCATTGCGGTATTCATCTCCTCATTTCGGACCTCAAGAATCCAGGTAATGGACGTTCTTCTCGACATGGGCGCCCAGGTCCAGGGTGTGCTGGCGGACCAGCCGCTCGGCCAGCTCGGTGTCGCGCCCTTCCAGCGCCTCGATGATGTTCATGTGGTCGATGATCGAGCGACGCGCCCGGTCGTTCTCCGAGATGGTGCGCATACGGATGGACCGCATGTGGATGAACAGATTCTCCGCCATCTTGTTCAAGAGATCGCAATGGCTCATCCTCAGAATCGCTTGATGAAATCGAATATTCGCCTCTGAATACTCGTCGATCTTGGCCTGCACCTGATTGTCCTTGAAGGTCGCGAACAGCTTGCGCAGGGTGGACAACTCCTGGTCGCTGGCGTGCAAGGTAATGAGCCGCGCCGCCATGCTTTCCAGCGCCGCCCACACGGTGATCATCTCGAGGATCTCGCGCTTGGTCTTGCGCACCACGAAGACCCCCTTGCGCGGGACGGTGCGCACGAAACCCTCTTGCTCGAGCCGGGCGATCGCCTCGCGCAGCGGCGTTCGACTGACCCCCAGATCCTCGGCCAGCCGACGCTCATCCAACCGCGGTTCGCCGGGCTCGTCATAGATGTTCATCGAGGTGATGGCCTGTTTCAGGGCGTCATAGATCTTGCCCTTCAGGCTGAAGTTCAAATCGATGGGTTGAATGACCGGTCGTGCCAGGGCCATCGCTACGGTCACTCCTCGGGCGGCGGGGACACTGGTATACAATATACCAGCACTCGGTTCAAGGACAAAGACATGGGTCGGCGATGGCCGGCTCTCGGCTTTCAGGCGTTCCTCTTGCGCAGCATAGGCACCAGCGGCAGGAGGAACAGCACGATTGCGGTGACCATGATTACTCCCGACATCGGCCGTTCGAAGAAGATCATGAGCGAGCCGTTCGAAATCAAGAGCGACTGCCGCATCGCCGGTTCGGCCAGCGGCCCGAGAACGATGGCCAGCACTGCCGGCGCCATGGGGTAGTCGAGCTTGCGCATCAGATAGCCGACGACGCCGAAGATGAGCATCAGCCAGACATCGTGCATATCCTGGGTTGGCGCGTAGCCACCCACCACGCAAAGCACGAAGATGATTGGGGCAAGGATGGTGAAGGGCATCTTTAGCACCCAAATGAAGACCGGGATGAAGCTGATGTTGATCAGCAGCGCGAACAGGTTGGCCGCGTAAAGGCTAGCGATCAAACCCCAGACGAAATCCTTGTGCTCGACGAACAGCAATGGGCCCGGTTCGAGGCCCCAGATCACCATGCCGCCCAGCAGGATCGCGGTCGTCGGCGAGCCCGGGATGCCGAGCGTCATCATCGGCAGCATGGCGCCGGTGCTGGCGGCGTTGTTGGCCGATTCCGGAGCCACGACGCCCTCGACATTGCCCTTGCCGAAGGTCTCGGGCTCTTTCGCGATCATCTTGGCCACGCCGTAAGCCATGAGCGAGCCCGGCGTGGCGCCCGCGGCCGGCAGAATGCCGACGAAGTAGCCGAGGAACGATCCCATCATCACGGCCTTGATGCTGCTTTTGAGTTCCCGAAAACCCGCCATGATCCGGCGGTACGAGACCGTGGCCTGGGAAATCATCATCTCGCCTTTGCTGGTCTCGACGGTCCACAGCATCTCGCCGATGCCGTAGATGCCGATCGCCAGCACCAGGAAGTTGATGCCGTGGTAGAAGCCGGGCAGGTCTAGGAAAATGAGCCGCGGCTGGCCACTGATGATGTCGAGGCCGACGGCGCTCATCACCAGCCCGATGAAGATCGAGAACAGGGTCTTTGGAATGTCGTCGCCGCCGAGCCCGATAAAGGTGGCGAACGCCAGTATCATGAGTGCGAAGATCTCCGGCGCGCCGAAGGTGAGTGCCACCTCGGCCAGCGGCGGCGCGAACAGGGTGAACAGGACCACAGAGATCGTGCCGCCCACGAAAGAAGCAGTCGCCGCGGCCACCAGCGCCCTGTCCGCCAGTCCCTTCATCGCCAGGGGCCGCCCGTCGAACACGGTGGCCACCGCCGTCGAGGCGCCCGGGATGCCCAGCATGATCGAGCTGATGGCGCCGCCGTACATCGCCCCGTAGTAGAGTGCCGCCAAAAAGATGATGGCCGCCGTCGGCGGCACCAGGAAGGTCATGGGTAGCAGGATCGCGACCCCGTTGACCGAGCCCAACCCCGGCATCGCCCCGATAAAAAGGCCGACGGCGCAGCCCAATACGACAACCGTGAGGTTCAGCGGTTGAAAGGCGATGACGAAGCCATCGAGCAGGAGAGAAATAATTTCCATTCGGTTTTTCGGGGTGAACTTGTCCTAGGTCCATGCATTCGCGCGTTCGACAAGGCGGGGCTCGCGGACCCGGCGGCGTCTCGCGAACGAATATCAGAGAAAGATATCGTACAACGGATAGAACAAAGGCTCGGTCACGCCCTTCGGCAAGGTGATCCTCAAGGCGATTTCGAAAAAGAAGAATGTCGCAATGGGCATGGTGACCGCGACCGAGCCGGTGGTGATCCACGTGTGGCGGCCCATGAACCGCATGTAGAAGACAAGGAACAGGGGCACCGCCACGTACATGCCGACGACGTGGATCAACACGATCATCGCGGTCAACGAACCCGCCCCGATGAGGAACAGCTTGAAGGCCCGCACGTCCATGTAAGGCGCGATCGACCGGGAGACCGGGCTTGCCCGAACCGCCCAGCGCACGATGACCGCCACACAGCAGGCGAGCATGCCCGCCGCCAACCAGAACGAGAACGCCCCACCGCCCGGTCCCTCGTCGGGGATCCAGCCGATGGGGAGTTCCGCGCTCTTCCACATCAGGTAAAGGGAGAAGATCGCCATCACGGCGGCCATGACGAGCTCAGCCCATCGCATGCCGCCGATCCTCTCCCTTTCCGTTGATACGGTCGCCTAGATAGCGCTTACTTGATTTCGCCGATGTCCGTCAGAATCTTCTGGTGGATATCGCGCTCTCCGGACCAGTAGTCTTGAAGAGCTTTGCCGGTAAGAAAGTCCCCATAGAGGCTCTTTTTCTTCCTGTACTCCTGCCACTCGGTCGAGTCGAAGACCTTCTTGAAGACGCCCCGGTAGTAATCCGCGGCCTCCCCGCTCATGCCGGGCGCACCGACCACGCTGCGCTGCATGAAGTAGACGTAGTCCTTCCCCAGCTCGCGGAACGTCGGCACGTCCTTGAAAACCTCGAGCCTGTCGGGCGTGAACGCGGCGAGCGGGCGCGTCTTGCCGGCCTGCCAGAAGCCGAGCTGTTCCGACGGGTTGTTGACCGTCGAATCGGCGTTCTTTCCGGCCAGCTCCTTGGCCACCCTGCCGCCGCCCTTGTAGGGCACGTACTTCATGTTCAGGCCTTAGCCCGAGTTGAGGAAGCTGGTCAGCAGCTGGTCCTCCTGGCCCTTGCCGGTGCCGGCCATCACCCAGTTATTGCCCTTGGCCTTGGCCGCCTTGACGAAGTCGCTCACATTCATGATGTCGGTGTCGGCGTGCACCCACAATAGGAACGTGTCCTCGGCCATCCGCGCGATCGGGGTGTACGTCATGATGTCGACCCCCAGACCCGGGTTCCGCAACGGTGTGGTATAGAAGCTGTTGAGCGTGATCATGATGACGTGGTCGTCGCCCTTATGCTGCTTCAAGTAGACCAGCGACTCGGCGCCCGCGCCGCCCGGCTTGTTGATGGGAACGAACGGCTTGGTCGAGAACTTGTGCTTCTCGATGATGGTTTGCATCAGGCGTGACATCCTGTCCGCGCCCCCGCCCTTGCCGGCCATGATGATGAACTCGACCGGCTTCTTGGGCTCCCAGGCCTGGGCGGTGTCCAGCGACACCGATGCCCCGCCAACGCCCATGAGCAACGCGACGGAAAGCCCGACACTGCCCAACTTGCGTAGAACTTTCATGGATTTCCTCCCTCTTGATCCACTTGAGTTCACATCGATAACTGTAGCCCAGAAAAGAAATCTGACAACTCAAATGCACCGACACCTCTGGTGTTTGGTATACCACGAAACTTTAGGGAAGCCCGGAGCGAATGTACAGAGCATTCCCGGGATTTCACGCCGCGGCGCGGTTCAGGGGAACGGTGGATGTTCCGGGCACCGCTCGCAGTTTCGGTCCTTGCCGGCACGGCAACGGGCAACCGTCCTACCGCCGCGAGCCGCCAGAGGTGAGCGGAACAGCACCGATTGCCCCACGCGAGGCGATTGAGCCGAACCGGGATTTCTGGTTCAATCGGAGCGGTAGAGCCGGCCATCCGGGAATGGGCGAGGGGGGTGAAGTTAATGCCACGCTGGATCCGTTTCGCACATGCGGGGCAAGTCGGCTTCGGGACGCTCGAGGACGACACTATCCTGGTGCACGAGGGCGATATGTTCGTCGAACCCGTTGCCACCGCGCGGACGCTCACGTTGGATGCGGTGGAGGTGCTTACGCCGACCGAGCCGGGCAAGATGATCGCGCTATGGAACAACTTCCATGCCATGGCCGAAAAAATGCAGCTTTCGATACCGGAGGAGCCGCTCTATTTCATCAAGGCGAACACGTCTTATGTTGCCACCGGCCAGGTCATCCGGCGTCCGAAATCCTATGCCGGTCGGGTGGTCTACGAGGGGGAACTGGGTGTCGTCATCGGCAAGACCTGTCGTTGCGCATCCGAGGACCAGGCCGCCACGGCCATCTTCGGCTATACCTGCATCAACGACGTCACCGCCGTCGATCTCTTGAACAAGGACAAGAGCTTCACCCAGTGGACGCGGGCCAAGAGCTTCGATGGCTTCGGCGTTTTCGGGCCCGTGGTGGCGACGGACATCGACCCGGCCGAAGTCACCATCAAGACCGTGCTCAATGGCCAGGAGCGGCAGAACTACCCGGCCGGCGACATGATCCATCCGCCGGCGCGGCTGGTGCACATGATCTCTCAAGACGTGACCCTCTTGCCCGGCGACGTCATCTGCTGCGGCACATCGCTTGGCGTCGGATCGATGAAGGAACCGACAAACACCATCGAGGTTACGATCGACGGCGTCGGGACGCTGTCCAACGTATTCGAGCAATAGGCGGGAGAAACGGGAGCAAGACATGAAGATCTGCGTAGTCGGCGCCGGCGCCATCGGCGGCCTGATGGGCGCCAAGCTTGCCTTGGCCGGCGAGGATGTGACCCTGGTCGACCTGGGCGCACACCTTGCGGCGATCCAAAAGAACGGGTTGAAACTGATTTGGGAGGACGGCACCGAGCACGTCGTCAAGAACGCCAAGGCGACAAGCAGCCTCCGCGAGGCCGGGCCTCAGGACCTGATCATCCTGGCGGTGAAGGCCCATCACCTGGACCAGGTCGCGGCCGACGTGCCGGCCGCGCTGGGGCCCGAGACCGCCGTCGTCACGGTGCAGAACGGCATTCCCTGGTGGTATTTCCAAAACCACGGGGGCGAGCACGACGGGCGGCCCCTCATCTCGCTCGATCCCACCGGCGCCCTGGGCCAGCATATCGACGGGGATCGGATCATCGGCTGCGTCGTCTATCCGGCGGCGGAGGTCATCGCGCCCGGCGTGGTCCGGCACGTGGAGGGCGACCGGTTCCCGGTCGGCGAGCTCGACGGGTCGGAGAGCGATCGTGCCATGCGCCTGCGCGACGCCCTGATCAACGCCGGGTTCCGATCGCGGGTCATCCCCGACATCCGCGCCGAGATCTGGCTCAAGGCGTGGGGCAACCTGTCGTTCAACCCGATCAGCGCGCTCACCCATGCGACCTTGGAGCAGATCTGCCAGTTCCCCGAAACCCGCAAGCTGGCGGCGGACATGATGACCGAGGCCCAGGACATCGGTCACAAGCTCGGCATCGAGTTCCGTCACACCATCGAAAAAAGGATCGCCGGGGCGGAGGCCGTCGGTGCCCACAAGACCTCGATGCTGCAAGACGTGGAGGCGGGCCGGTCGCTCGAGGTCGAGGCCCTGATCGGGTCGGTCCTGGAACTCGCCCGCTTGACCGACACCCGGGCGCCGGCGATTGAGGCCGTCTATGCCTGCGTCAAGTTGCTGAACGAGGTTATCCTGCTTAAGGACGCGGGCATCAAGGTCGGCGCGGCCGCCTGAGCCGGCTTCCGGAAGCCTCCGGCCGGCGGGCCAGGGATCCGCCGCGCCGGCGGGCCGTCAACGCGGCACCTCCCGGCCCACGGCGCGCGATAGCAACAGGTAGAGCTTGCCGACGTCGGCGGTGAGGAAGGTGGTGCCCAAGAGGTTCTCGTAATCCCACTTGCCGGCCTCGTCCAAGAGGTTCTCGAACTCGGTGATGTAGTGTGCGGCGTGCTTGCGGAACTCCGGATCCTGCCGGTAGCGGCGGCGGATGCGGCGCAGGTCCCGTAAGCCGCGCAGGCTCAGGATGCGGCGGGTAAAGGCGCTCTTATCCCCATTGTAGAAGGCCCGCCAGACGCGGCGCGGAATGTCGCGCTCGAGCACCCGGTTGAGGTCGATCGAGATCGAGTTGAGATTGTCGACCACGAAGCTGGCCGAGCGCAGGAACGCGTCGCGGCGCTCGAAATCGATGGGCGGCTCGGTGACGGGTGCGGAGCCGTCGCTCGCCGCCCGCGACCGGCCGGGGGCGACCAGGTCCATCGACCGTGCCGGCGCCGAGGCCGGACGCTGCAACAGCGACGGGATCTCCTGGGCCAGGCCAGGGCCGGCCGCCGGACGCGGGTGGCCCTCTTCCGCTTGAGCCGTCCGGCTCGCCGCCTGGTCCGCCGCGTCGGGGAGCTCCTGCGTCCGCTGCCGGAAGGCATCGCCGACCTCGCCGATCTTGGCCAGCGCCAGATTGGTCGAGCCCAAGAGCTCGTCCAGTCGCTGCCGCAATGACCGCACCATGTCCTCGGTGAATGCCGTCATCCGCCCGGCGGCGCCGTCCAGCTGCTTCGAGTGACGCTCGATCGCGCGGCTGATCTCGCCCGCGCCTTGCGCCGCCTTTTCCACCGAGGCCTCGAGACTGGGGCCCAGCTTACGGATCGAGTTGTCCAGCTCTGCCGCCCAGTCTGCCGTCCGCTTGGCCGCGGCGGACAGCGCCTCGCCCTGCGCCGAGATCGCGGCGCCGATCTGACTGGCCTGGTCCGCGGCCTGGTCCAGGGCCTTGTCCAACTCGCCGGTCTGGCGTGAGACGGCGCTGAACACGTCGTTCGACCGTTGCACCATCTGCTCGGACATCGCCGCCAGGCGATCGTATTGCTGGTGCAGGGTTTCGCGCACGAAACGCGCCTGCGCGGCGGCATGCTCGGCCGCTTCGCCCATGTCGTGGCAATGCTGACGGAAGTTGGCCTCGATCTGCCTGACCTGCGACAGCGCGTGGTCGGAGGCGCCGGTCAGCATCTCCGACTGTCGGCGCAGGGCCTCGGTGATCTCCTGCACCCGCCCCTCCGCGCCTTCGGCCGGGTAGGTGAGCTGGGCTACCGTACGTTGCAACGCGTCGAGGGTGCGCTCCAGCGCCATGCCGCGCCGCCGGTAGGAGGTGACGAGCCAGATCAGCGCCAACGGCGCGATGCTGCCGGCCAGGAACCCGGCGATCTCATGCGGCAGCAGGAAGGGCAGCACCTCCCAGCCGATGACGAAATGGAAGTAGGCGAAACAGCCGACAAGCCAAACCGCGGCGAGCGCCGGACCCGACAGCAGCCATCTGACCGCCAGGTGGAAAACGCCACCCCTCAGGCCGGGACGGGACGGCGCCGGCGACGCGGCCGCCGGCCGTGGGGACACCGGGCGGCGCTGGTCCGGGGGCGTCTCGACCCGGGGGCGCCGCCCCGGCAGCGGAATCGTCTCGGGCTTCTTGTCCTGTATGGGAAACTCCGCCATCGCTCCCCCTCGCCTTTTGGGTACACCTTTTCGCCGCCAAAGGGTACGGCTTTTTGGGCCGGGCGGCGGCGTCGCCGAGCGACGCGCCGGCCGTGGACAACCGGGTTCTGAGGCCCCGGTGGGGCGCTATGGTGCCGGGTCCGAGGCCGGAGTATATACCGACCCGTGATCACCGCCCTGCGACCGCGAATCGTCGGCCACCGGGGCGCCTGCGGGCATGCGCCGGAGAACACGCTGGCCTCCATCGCCAAGGCGGCGGAGCTTGGCGCCGAGTGGGTCGAGTTCGACTGCATGCTGACCGCCGACGGGGTCCCGGTCCTGTTCCACGACGACAAGTTGAAGCGCACCACGGGCCGCCACGGCATGATGAGCGAGACCCCGCATGCGACGCTGTCGATGCTGGACGCCGGCAGCTGGTTCTCGCCGGCCTTCGCCGGCGAGCCGGTGCCGAGCCTTGAGGCGGCGCTCGGCCTCATTGGTAGCCTCGGCCTGGGCGGCAACCCGGAGATCAAGCCGTGCAAGGGCTTCGACCGGGAGACCGGCGAGGTGGTGGCGCGCACGGTGGCGCGCCATTGGCCCGGGCACCTGCCACCGCCGGTGCTGTCCAGCTATTCGATCACCGCGCTCAAGGCGGCACGTGCGGCCGCCCCCCATATCGACCGCAGCCTGATATTCCGCCCGATCCCCGGCAACTGGCGCCGGCTCGTGGCCGAGGTCGGCGCGGTCGCCGTGCACTGCCAGGGCGCCCACCTGACCGCCGCACAGGTCGATCAGGTGAAGGCCGCCGCCCTGACGCTGTGGGTGTTCACGGTCAATGACGCGGCGCGGGCGCTGCAGCTATTCGCCTGGGGCGTGGACGCAGTGATCACCGACTACCCCGACCGTATCGCCGCCGCGGTGGGGCCCCCGCAAGGTTGATGGTGTAAACCTTCGCAATGGCGCAAGGGAAATATTCTCTGGCCGCGCAGCCACCAGGATTGCCATCTGGCTAGGTCCTGCTAATATAGCCACATAGATAGCCATAAACGAGCCAGCACATGACCAAGCAGTATTCCATCGCGCAAGCCAGGGATCAGCTCCCTCGAATCGTGCACGCAGTAGAACGCGACGGGGCGGTCGAAATCACCCGCCGGGGCCGGCCCGTGGCAATGTTGGTTTCGGTGCAGGAGTACGCACGCCTGAGCGACCGGCGGGTTGGCTTTTGGCAGGCGCTCGAAGCCTTCCGGCGGGACGCAGGTCGGGACCTCGCGCTTTGCGAAGACGTCTTTGTGAACCTTCGTGACCCGACCCCTGGGCGCCGAGTAAACCTGTGACGCTGCGATACCTGCTGGACACCAATGTGTTATCAGAGTCATCGCGGCCGCGGCCGGATCCGCAAATGATGGCGCGGCTGCGAGACCACGAACCCGAACTGGCGACCGCCGCGCCGGTCTGGCACGAGTTGAGCTTCGGCGCTTGCCGCCTACCAAAATCGCGCCGGCGCGCGATGGTCGAACGGTTCCTTTTCGAAGTGGTGGCGCGGACGATGCCGGTTTTACCATACGACCAGGCCGCCGCGGCCTGGCATGCGGCCGAACGGGCGAGACTGGTGGCGCAAGGAAAGACGCCTCCATATGTGGACGGTCAAATCGCCGCCATTGCGAAGGTGAACGGCCTAATCCTGGTTACTGGCAACGTGGTCGATTACGCGGATTTTGACGGCCTATCGGTGGAGGATTGGCGATCCCGTTGACACTGGCAACGTCATGCCAGAGCGGAGAACACGCCGTCACCAAGGGCTACCCCGAGGGCTCGACGGCGACGTTGTCGATGAGCCGGGTTTTGCCGAGCCAGGCGGCTGCCAAGATCCGGGCGGGGGCCGCCACCTCCTGGATCGGCGCCAGGGTTTCGGCGTCGCGCAGCTCCAGATATTCGACGCGGTCGAAGCCGGCCTGACCCATGGTCCGGCGGCCGTCCTCCAACGCCGCTACGACCGGCGCGCCGCCCGAAACCGCCTTGGCCACCGCCAGCAAGGTGCGGTAGAGCGCCGGCGCAATCGAGCGTTGCTGGCGGCTCAGATAGGCGTTGCGCGACGACAGGGCGAGGCCGTCCGACTCGCGCACCGTCGGGCCGGCCTCGATACGCACCGGGATGTCGAGGTCGGTGACTAGGCGCCTCACCACCTGAAGCTGCTGGTAGTCCTTCTCCCCGAACAGCGCCACGTCCGGCAGCGATTGTATCAGCAGCTTGGTCACCACGGTGGCGACGCCCTGGAAGAATCCGGGCCGCTGGTCGCCGCACAGCCCCTCGCTCAACCCGGCCACCGACACCGTGGTGGCGAATCCTTCCGGATAGACCTCCTCGATCCCCGGCGCGAACAACAGATGCACGCCCAGCGCGTCGAGGGTCGCCCTATCCGCGGCCTCGTCGCGCGGATACTCCACGAAGTCCTCGTTCGGGGCGAACTGCTTGGGGTTGACGAATAGCGTCACGCACACCCGGTCGGCAATCTTGAGCGCGCGTCGCACCAGCGACAGGTGGCCTTCGTGCAGGGCGCCCATGGTCGGCACCAGGCCGACGCTGGAGCCGGCCGCCCGCCACTCGCCGATCGCCGCGCGCAGCGCGGGCACGGTGCGAACGGTGTGCATGGCCCGTCCTCCCGTCGGCGGCCGTCCCGAGGCGCCGCGACCCGGTCAGGCCGCGCGATCAGACCCTCGATGTGCCAGGCTGCCGGGACCTCGTCCTGCAGGCGAAGCTAACTTTGCCCCGGCGGCTGGTCAATGCGGGCCGCCGGCGTCTCGACAAGCGCGTGGCGGCGTGACAGTTTGGCGGCGGA